>JABDKN010000060.1 GCA_013002205.1 Granulosicoccus sp. | reverse complement strand
CCGCTGGCGCGGAATCGCTGATTTTCATAGGATCGATCGCGGATCTCGCCAAGTCGATGGAGAAAGACGGCACGTGCCAGGCGTTGCGAGCCTCGCCCTTGTTCAATCCGGCATTCGTACGTCGGCGCAGTGCCGGGTCCTGCAACCATTTGAGTGTGAATAGTGTGCGTTCGAGCCGACCCATTTCCCTCAGTGTTCTGGCCAAACTATTTTGCCGGGGATACGCCCCAAGCTTTCGAAGGATCAGCGATGCGGTCACGGTGCCCGTCTTGATCGATGAAGCCAGTCGGAGGACTTCGTCGAACTGCTGCTCGACTGGCCATCGGACGATGAAGTTGATCCTTCACCCCAATGGGCTGCAAACGGCAGCTGATGCTGGTAGTTGATCAGCTCAGCGAGTGAGCGGCTTTAAGTTTCGTCCCGTATGTGCCACGCGGCCAGTCGAGACAATCGCGCAACGCTGGCACTGGGGCAGGCCTCGGCCATCTTGTAGAGCCCCAAATTCAACGCATCAGCCAACACAGCCGTGGGCAACAACGAGCGATCCGGCGCAGCTCGTTCGGTTTTCAGGTGGCCAAAATGCTCGGTGGAGTTCGTCCACTGATCGACCTCAAGCAGAAGATCGGTGATCTTTATGTGCCCGCGTGTCGACCGAGGACTAGCACCTCGAACTCCAGTTGGGTGCGCTGAAAAATTGGGTTGCAAACCTGTGTTCACGGACAAGATCAGCGGAACATGCACATCGCGCCCGGGACTTGATGATGCACTTTCGCATGTGCGTAAAAGGGATACGCTGACTGTCTGGAAACTCGACCGGCTCGGACGTAGCGTCAAGAGCCTCATCGAACTGGTTGCCGACCTCGAACAGCGACAGGTCCACTTCAAGAGTCTGACCGACGGCATCAATACGAAGACACCGGCAGGACGTTTCTTCTTCCATGTCATGGCGAGCCTTGCACAGATGGAGCGCGAGCTGATTGCCGAGAGAACGCAAGCCGGTCTCGCCGCTGCCAGGGCACTGGGAAGGGTAGGAGGACGTAATCGGCGTATGACAGACAGCAAGGTCGCTGCCGCGCGCAAACTGCTCAATGCGGGGGCAGCGCCGAAGGATGTAGCGCGTGATCTGGGCGTCTCCGTTCCGCCACTTTACCGATGGTTGCCAGCGTCTACCCGTTAGCAGTGACTGTACAAAAACCAGCAATTATCAGTTGCTGTCGTCACTAAATGTTGGCTCGAGCTACATCATCGACTCGATAACCCCACGAACATCGCCACCAGAGCCACTGCATGGATCAACATGAGAGCCCGGTCATTCCAGAGCACTCCGACAACGAGCCAACCTGCAACACCTCCCAGAAAAAGATAGGCATTCCATGGTGTCCAGTCGAAACCGGTCGCAGTGTACCCGAGGATCTGCATCACCGATGCAACCCATTTGATAATGAAAGACATCTGGCCTGATCGAACCGGAGGCATCGCAACGTCAGACAGCACGAGTCAGCCCTCCATCGATGCGCAGGTTCTGACCGGTCATATAACCACCGTCTTCAGAGGCGAGCCAGGCGATCAACGACGAGACCTCTTCGGCACGGCCATAGCGCTTCATCGGTATACGCTCACGTCGATCATCAGTGGCAGGCAAGCTGTCAATGAACCCCGGCAGCACGTTGTTCATCCGGATGCCGTCGCCCGCATGTTGATCGGCGTAAAGCTTGGTGAAGCTTGCAAGTCCGGCTCGAAAAACACCCGACGTTGGAAACAGTGGGTCTGGTTCGAACGCAGCGAACGTCGAGATGTTGATGATTGAACCACCGCCCTGACTTTGCATGTACGGCGTGACCAGCCTTGTAGCCCGAATCACGTTCAGCAGATAGATCTCGAGCCCTTCGTGCCAGTCATCGTCCGAAATCTCGAGTATGGGCCCCTTCGGGCCGTGACCTGCCGAGTTGACCAACACGTCGATCCGACCCCAACGCTCGATGGCGCCATCGATCAGATGCTGGATCGCATCGACCGAGCGGTTCGAACCGGTAATGCCGAAACCGCCCAGCGATTCGCCGAGGGACTCGCCCTTGCCGGACGAGGAGAGTATGCCAACGTGGAAACCATCAGCGCTCAGGCGCTTTGCGGCATCTGCACCCATTCCCGATCCACCGGCGGTAACGAGCGCTACTTTTTCTATAGTCATGATGTACTCTATCGGGATAGAAATATTGTAAAGTTGTTAAAATTATAGAGCGATTGGTTACCACCTACAACGCTGATACTCTACTAACTGAATAAAGATATTCTATTGGCTAATCTACTTGAACTTCCACCCATGAACGCTCTGCGCGCCTTTGAGGTTGCCGGGCGTCACTTGAACTTCCGTATGGCGGCGGACGAGCTAGGCGTCACGCAGGCTGCGATTGCGCAGCAGGTGCGAGGACTTGAGTCGACGCTGGGAATACGGCTGTTCCAGCGCGGTTCCAGAGGTGTGTCTTTCACCTCTGTCGGACGCGGCTATCATCAGGCAGTCAGCGATGCGTTCAATCGCCTGCGAGAAGCCACTGGATCGTTGAGACCGGAAAGCTCCAAGGTTACTGTCAGCGTTACGCCGACGTTTGCCTCGCGCTGGTTGATTCCGAACCTTTCTGCATTCACAAGCTCACATCCGGACATCGACTTCCGGATACTCTCTACCGAACGCGTGCTCAGCTTCCACAGTGACGGCATCGATCTCGCCGTTCGGCAAGGCAAACCACCGTTCGGCGCGCAATTCGATGTCGATCTATTGTTCAGACAATCGATCATCGCGGTTGCCGCACCTGAACTGGTGCGACGAAAGACGCTCCCACTTGGGAATCGCAGTCTCACCCAGCTTCCATTGCTCCACGACACGCACAACCTCTGGCCCGAGTTTCTGAGACTGAGGTGTGCCGGTACCGGCACACGGATACAGCGAAATCTTCACTTCAGCCAGACCAGCCTGAGCATAGAGGCGGCGCTGGCTGGTCAGGGTATCGCGCTGGCCAGTCAGTTTTTGGTGGCTCGCGATCTCGAAATGGGCCGTCTGGTTCAGGTCGTTGACGGTATGTTTAAGGGTGTTGACGACTTCTACCTTCTCGCGCGACCTTCTGGGGACCGACAGTCGGCGGTTGATACCGTGCGGCAATGGCTCCTGTCTCAGAGCGATCTGCAAATGTGAGTCCCGCTCTCATTCAATATGATTTGCATAAGCGATAGCGAACATCACAAGATCCGGCGACTGCCAACTCGGTAGCAGCTGCAGTAGCTCAGCCCGTGGAGGATCGGCAGGTTAAGTGGCTTAACGTACAATCTGCTCCCTTTCCTGAAGGCTACCCAGGGCCGGGTATGCGAATGCCACGGGTAAACAGCCAGCTCATGATGTCGACCGCCATCGCACGACCATCTGAAGCATTCGACACCGGCGGACGAAACGCGCGCATCAGAGCGCGCTGATGATATTCGTTGAAGGTATCGATGCCCAACAACTGCATCGCCCATTGTTGGTGTTCATACAGCGTTCGTTTTCGCCTTTGATAAAGGGATCGAACGGTGGCAATGTCCATATGAGGTAAATCCAGGTCATCGGCGACCTGCCTCAAGACAGAAACGGAAGTCGCTGATATGGCAGGTGCTCCTCTGCACCGATCAGTACGATAGAGCCTCCGAAACCTTTCAATCGCAAGTTGATAGCAGCTTGCAGACCACCTTGGCCTGCACCTACAATCACGATCCTGTCCACTGACTACTCCAGTTTCTTAAGGGATTTACGATGGAGAGTCCATTTTCACTCGCAGTTCAACGGGTAACTGAACGCCTGGATAATCGAGTTTATCCGTCAGCTCGAATTTAAAGGATGGACGAAATTCGTCATTCATTTCTGCACTTGGATACTCGAAGCATAACTCCTTCGAACCTGAAGCACCCTGTTTCATGACAGAGCCCTCACGACAGGAGGGCAGCAACTGCCTGTTCAATTGCTTTGTCGGTCAATGCCAGATCCTCAGCATCAATGGCCAGTGACGGATAGCACTTACCCGGGGATTTCAGGATGCCGTTTTCCCGAAGTACCTTGTTGAACGTGGCGTTGCTGGTGGTGTCTGCCGCAAACACATCGCGATAGTTGTTTACGTCCCTATCGGTGAAAACCACATCAAACAGTGTCGGATCTCCAACTACCCGGTGGGCGATTTCGGCATCTCCCAGTCGTTTTTCGAACATCGACATGATCGTGCTGCCTGTCTGGCGAAGTTGCTCGTACATACCCGGTCTGCGCAGAATCTCCAGCGTCTTCAAACCGGCAACGGCGGCGACTGGATTGCCTGACAGAGTCCCGAGCTGCATCAGAAAACCTTCCTGCCCTACTTTTTGCTTGTCGAAATGCGCCATGATGTCCGTTCGACCGACGATCGCCGCCAGTGGAAATCCGCCACCAATGACTTTTCCAAGTGTGCAGATGTCCGGCGTGACCTCATAAAGCTTCTGTGCGCCTCCGTAGGACAGACGAAAACCGGTGACGATTTCGTCGAATATGAGCACGATGCCATGGCGGGTGCATTCCTCCCGCAGCGCTTGAAGGAAACCCGGGGCCGGAGGGATCAGACGCTGCAAAGGCTCGACGATGATGCCTGCAATCGAACCAGCGTGCTCGGCGATTATTGAATGTACGGCATCTGCATCATTGAAAGGGGCGACCAGAATGTCATCACCGATCGAAGTGGGTATGCCAGCCGAATCGGGAACCGCCTGTGGGAAATTGACCAGCCGAGTGGGCGCCAGGCTCATCTGCGCATCCGCGGACATGCCATGGTATCCGCCTTCAAATTTCAGAATCCTGTCGCGCCCCGTGAAGGCACGTGCCAGCCGCATCGCGTACATATCAGCCTCACCACCGGTACACACATAGCGCAGTTGCTCGGCACATGGCACGGCACTGCAGATCTCCTCGGCCAGTTCGATAGCTGAGGCGTTGTTGGCAAAATAGGTCAGCCCTTTTGTCAGCTGCTCCTGCACAGCTTCCATGACTTCCGGATTCCCGTGGCCAAGAATCATCGGACCCGACCCAATCAGATAGTCGACGTATTCCTTACCGTCCTCATCCCAGACACGGGAGCCTCTTGACTCCCGAATGCAGATCGATGGATCGAAATTACCGAACCCACCCCCAGGCAATACAGCTCTGGCACGACTATTCCAGTCACTTTGTGAAAAATCAGTATTCATGATAGCGGTACCTTCCAGAGCGGTTGAGATGATCAAGGCCATACGGAAAGAGTCGTGCCAGAATATGGTCAATTCTCATTCTGAAGTGCCCTCAAGGCCGGGACTGTGCAAATGGGTACTCACCTGGCGTGACCATAAACAGCCGTCGGCTCGCCAATGAGGTTCTGATCTGGCACAACGCCCAGACCCGGTGCTGAAGGTGGGACCACAAAACCGCCGACGTTGCGTACACCTTTTCCTGCCACTGGGTCATAAGCCAGGTGGTCATGACTCAGCCAGCTGGCGAGCCGGTTGGCCTCCGGCGTTGAACTCGCCAGATGAATGGCTGCGGTATCAGCCAGCGCTGAGCCGCCTACGTCCTCGATATGCATCTGCCAGCCAATCGAGACACCCAGATCACGAATCTGCTTCGCGCGAGTCAGCCCTCCTACTCGATTCGGTTTGACTTTGATGCCTTCACAGGAACCCAGCTTCCAGGCCGTCAGATGATCCTGCACCGACTGCAGGCATTCGTCGAGCATGATGGGTTGCGAGACACGCGAAGCGACGTGTGCACATTGATCCAGCGTTTCGCAGGGTTGTTCAATCCAGTCCCGTGCCTGTACCGCATTGAGTACCTGTACGGCCACACCGGGAGTCCAGGCTCGGTTCACATCGAAGGTCACCTTTTCATCAGGCAGCATCGAGGCAGACAGGATGTCGATCCTTTCGATGTCCCTCGTAACAGAACTGCCACCAACTTTTGCAGAATGCACTTTGTAGCCCTTGGCCCGTGCCGTTGCGATCAATGCCAGCATGGCGTCGGGTGTGCCTGTCGAAATCGATGAATTGACCGCAACCGCATCGGCTTGTTCGCCTCCAAGCAACTGCCAGAGCGGCAGTCCGCTCACCTGACCCAGAATATCCCAGCAGGCGATATCAATCGCCGACTTCACATAGGGATGCCCCGGCAAAGTCAGATCCATGATGCGGTTGATCGTATCCAGACCCAGTGGGTCACGACCCAGTAGTGCAGGTGCGAGAATGCCCAGGCCAGCGCGAATGCCGGGACCGTGGGCCGGCAGATAGGTATTGCCCCAGGGACAAGCTTCGCCCCATCCTGGCAATCTGGCATCGGTATCGATGCGCAAGAACGTGCTGTCGAGTGATTCGAATACCAGTCGTCCACCCGACAGTCGATACGGCTCATGCAATGGCAAGGTTATCTGCCACACACTGATGCCGCTGATCTTCACGACGCCTCCATGGTTACGACGATGTTGCCGACATGAGCTTTTTCAATGAAAGCGCTCTGTGCCGCCACCAACTCTTCCAGTGGCCACGTACCGGCCAATACCGGACTGATTTCACCACGCTCGATGTAGCCCAGCAAGTCCGGAAATACGTTCAGAGAGGTGATGGTGCACCCCTGAAAGCTCAGGTCACGCAAATACAGGGTACGAAGATCAAGGGATACCATCGGCCCTGCAATGGCACCCGAGGTGGCATAACGTCCACCACGTTCCAGCACATTGATCAGCGTTGAAAAATACGGCCCACCCACAACGTCCACGACCACTGAAACCGTGTCCTGGCCCAGGTGTTCCATCAGCGCGGCACCGAGATTTCCGGGTGAGCGATCCAAAATAAATTCAGGCTTCAATAATGCAACCTGTGCCTGTTTCGATTGACTGGCCATGGCAATGGTTCGAGCGCCCCGGCGGTTGGCAAGCTGCACCAGCGCTCCACCGACGCCGCCGGAAGCCCCGGTTATCAGAACCGTGTCACCGGCGCGGACAGCGGCGCGATTCAACAGGTTCTCAGCCGTCGTGTAGGAACAGGAAAAGGTGGCAAGTTGGGCGTGTGTCAGCGTGCTGTCAATGGCCATGACATTGCGATGATCGATGACCATATAGTCCGCGAATCCACCATCGCACTCTGATCCGACATACCCGATAGCGTTAAGACCCTCCGGATCCGACCAGTCACGCAACCAGCAATCAGCCATCACCCTTTTACCGAGGAGCGTGGCATCAGCATCTGCACCCACACTTACGACACTGCCGCAGATATCTGCACCCTGAATTCGCGGGAACGTCAACGGCGCGCCGCCCCAGGTCGGATCGTCTTTATCGATGTCAGTGTAGGAATCGCCGGTCGTGGCCTCGCTCACCGCTTTCGAATACCAGCCAGACCGGGTGTTCACGTCCGTGTTATTGAGACCACAGGCATGCACCTTGATCAGCACTTGGTCCGGCCCCATGTCGGGCACCGGCCAATCGCTGTGGAATTCATAGCGGTCCATGCCACCATGCCCTGTCAACACCATCGCACGCATGGTCTTCGGCACGTTCTCTATCACCTCGGTATTCATGCTGGTGCCTGCCTTGCTCCTGCATCCACGCGCGGTAACAGGCTCTGTGGATCAACGACCGCTTCACTCAGGACGACGGCACTGCGCCAGGCTTCGTTGAGGTATACCTCGAGTTGTGTACCCGGTACAGCTGCCTGTGGTTTGACATACGCAAAGGCGAGAATTTTGCCCACCGTGTGTCCAAAGGCAATTGACGATGTTGAACCAACTACCGTGTCACCCAGACGCACGGCTTCACCGCCATTACCGTCCCAGTGGCCGTCAGGCTCGATCTGTAAATAGGCACAGACCCAGGGTAGTGGTTGTTCGAGTGCTGCACGGGTTGCCTCCGAGCCTGGAAAGTCACCCTTTTCAAGATTCACGAATCGCATGACATCAGCTTCCGGCAGCGTGACCTCATTGGTCAGCTCGGCTGCACCTTTGAAGCCCTTTTCCATGCGCAGTGCGTTCATGGTGAACGAGCCATAGTTGGCTATGCCATGAGCTGCACCCGCTGCCCACAAGGCATCATATACAGTAAGTATGTGCTCGTTCGGCCCGTGGATTTCCCATCCGAGTTCACCGCCATAGGACAAGCGCAGCGCCAGCATCGGCGTTCCCGCTATCGTGATCTCCCGGGCTGAAAGCCAGCGGAACGCAGCATTGTCCAGCGGGGCATCTGTACAGGCAGAGAGCACAGCACGCGCTTTTGGCCCTTGTAATGCCAACGCAGCCCAGTCGCTGGAGCGGTTGATGATGCTGAGCGACTCGTGCTTACGTTGAAACCTCAGGTGATCCATCAGCCTTTGCTCAAAAAAGGCTGCACACACCAGGTAGAAGCGATCATCCGCCAGTCGGACCACGGTCGTTTCCAGCTCAATGCGTCCACGCACGTTCAGAAGATGCGTCAGTGCGATACCACCGCTCTTGCGCGGCAGCCTGTTGGCTACCAGTCGATCGACAAAGGCCTCTGCATCCGGCCCTGCGACCTCCACCTTCGTGAACGCGGTGATGTCCATGATGCCAACCCGTGTGCGTACAGCCTGCGTTTCAAACGCCACCATGTCATGCCAGGCCGGGCGACGGAAAGAATAGTAATCACGCTGCTCGAGTGACTCGCGAGCAAACCAGCGGGCTCGTTCGTGGCCAAACACTTCTTCGAACACGGCCCCGCCCTGTTGCAGACGCTCATACAGCGGCGAGGGTTTCACGGGCCGCCCGGCCTGCCGGTTGAAATGAGGAAAGGGGATTTCGTGGCGCAGGCAATAATCTTCCCGAGCCTTGACCACCTGCCACTCCTTGGTTGCATACGGGCCGAATCGGCGGGGATCGAATTCACGCATGGAGATATTCGCAGCGCCGTGGCCCATCCAGCGTGCCAGCTCCCGGGTCAGTCCCGGGCCCCAGCCAATACCGATCTGCGTTCCACAGCAGCACCAGTAGTTACGTACACCGGCAGCCGGACCAATCAGTGGATTGCCATCTGGCGGATGCGAAATCGCGCCGTGCACCTCACGCTTGATTCCCAGCTCTGCGAGAACCGGCATCCGCCCCATGGCGTTCTCCAGCCACGGCATGATGCGAT
>JABDKN010000057.1 GCA_013002205.1 Granulosicoccus sp. | reverse complement strand
ACCGACCAGACCGTATAGGCCGGGTTGCCATACTCAAGGTGCACATGAGGAAGATACAATCCGGCCCGGATGCCGATCCGGAAAAGATTGCAGCGTATAGCCCAGTGCGCCGATCGAGCGGGGGATGATCGAAACCTTGTGTACCGGATCCATGCCGGGCAGGGAACTGGCGACCAGTGCATGGCCCATCTCATGGTACGCCACCCGCTGGCGCTCTTCCGCATTCATCAGGCGACTGCGCTTTTCCGAACCGGCAACGGTGCGTTCCACCGCCTCGGTGAAATCCTGCAGATTGACACTTTCACCACCGCGCCGCGTGGCAAAGATGGCGGCCTCATTGACCAGGTTGGCCAGGTCGGCGCCGGTGAAGCCCGGGGTCAGTCCTGCAATCTTTTCCGGATCGGCATCCGGGCCGGATTGTATCTTCCTCATGTGCACCTTGAGTATAGCAACCCGGCCTATACGGTCTGGTCGGTCGACGACCACCTGGCGATCAAATCGACCGGCACGCAACAACGCAGGATCGAGTATCTCGGGGCGATTGGTGGCAGCCAGCAATACAATGCCCGCCTGTGGGTCGAAGCCATCGAGCTCTGAGAGCAACTGGTTC
This sequence comes from Granulosicoccus sp., assembly GCA_013002205.1. GTDB lineage: Bacteria > Pseudomonadota > Gammaproteobacteria > Granulosicoccales > Granulosicoccaceae > Granulosicoccus. The sequence goes on along the minus strand of JABDKN010000057.1, from coordinate 13,445 downwards.
AAGGTCTGTTCCTTTTCGTCGTGCCCACCAAGGTTTCCCGCAGTGCCACGAGCACGTCCAAGTGCGTCCAGTTCATCGATGAAGATAATGCAGGGCGCGGCTGCGCGCGCCTGCTGAAACAGGTCTCGTACTCTGGCAGCACCCACGCCGACGAACATTTCGACAAACTCGGAACCGGAAATGGAGAAGAAGGCAACGCCTGCCTCGCCTGCCACCGCCCGGGCCAGCAAGGTCTTGCCTGTGCCGGGTGGACCGACCAGTAGAATTCCCTTCGGCACATGTGCGCCCAGCTTGCTGTACTTTCCCTTCTCCTTGAGAAAAGACACCACTTCCTCGAGTTCCATACGTGCGTCATCGACGCCTGCGACATCCTTGAAGCTGACACCGGTATCGGTCTCCACGTAGACCTTTGCCTTGGATTTACCGATGCTCATCATGCCACCGAAGCCCTGTTTATCCGCGTATTTACGAAATACGAACATCCACAAGCCGAAGAAGAGCAGTACCGGCAGTACCCAGGAAAGCAGATTGGCGAGCAGGTGACTTTCCCTGAGCCCGGAATAGGTCACACCTGCACTTTCCAGTTCAGCGGCAATGTCCGAATCGACGCGATTGGTTCGAAAGTATTCCTTGCCATTCATGGCAGAGACGAATCGCCCTTCCAGGACACTGTCGGTTATGACCACCTCGGCAATCTGCTGTTCATTCAGCAGGCTCTTGAATTCACTAAACGGAATGATGGCTACATTGCGTGAGGCCTGCCAGGACTGAAATAACATCAGCAGCATCAACGCCAGAAAGAAGTAGCTGAGGTTGAATTGATGCTTCCTGTTCATTGGCTGCCTCCATGGTTTCCGGACAAGGTCTGGCGCACAGCGGCCGTGAAATTCTCCACACCTTGTGCACCACTGAGCAGATACCGCTGTTCGAGGATTATCGCAGGTACGCCCTGTATGCCACGTGACACCCAGAGTCTCTCGTTGCGTCTTACCGTGTCGGCAAAGCGCTGCTCGTCCAGTACTGCATGAGCTTCAGACTGGTCGAGCCCGACATCGGTGGCAGACTCCACCAGCACCGCGCGATCGCTGACATCCCGCTGGGCTGTGAAATAGTCGTGCAACAGCGCCAGCTTCAAGTCGTGCTTGCGCGACTGGCTGTCCGCCCAGTGCATCAGCTGGTGTGCATCGAAGGTGTTATAGATACGCGACTGTTCGTCGAAGCGAAAGTCTATACCAAGCTCTGCGCCGATGGCGCACAGTCTGTCGCGGTTGTGCTCGCTCTCTTCAGCACTGGTGCCGTACTTGCGCATGATGTGATCACGCAACAGCTCACCCTGCGCGGGCATGTCCGGATTCAGCTCGAACGGGTGCCAATGGAATTCGGCTTGCACACCGGTATTCTCAAGTGCACAGCGCAACTGCTGGTAGCCAACGATGCACCAGGGGCAGACCACGTCCGAGACGATGTCAATTCTCATCGGCCTGTGGGAGTCTGCCATCATGGCTGCCGGGTATGGGCAGGCTTGCCCATAATCCAGGTCTGTTGCACCGAGCGGTCATCGCCTAGCATGAACAATGTAAAGAGCCGATTTCGCCAGTCGGGTTCATTCGTCATGCGCCGCGTCATCAGCGGAGTGGAGCGTTCATCGATGACGATGAAATCAGCTTCCTTGCCCGGTTCGAAATTGCCGATGTGCGCATCCAGATCCAGCGCCCTGGCGCCGCCCAGAGTCGCCAGGTAGAGGGCGTACTCTGCAGTCAAGGTGTGACGCTGCAGTTGCTGGACCTTGTAGGCCTCATTGACGACACGCAGCAACGAGAAACTGTCACCACCGCCGATGTCCGTTCCGAGGCCGAGTTTCACACCGTGTTTCTGTGCACTGCGCAGATCGAACAGTCCGCTGCCGATGAACAGATTGGAACAGGGACAATGAGCAACGGCCGCCTCGGCCGCGGCCAGCCGCTTCCAGGCGTTGCCAGGTAGATGTACGGCGTGCGCAAATACCGAACGCCGGCGCACCAGATCAAACTGTTCGTAGACGGCGAGATAGTCTTCGGCCTGGGGAAACAGCGAGTGCACCCAGTCGCACTCATCGGCGTTCTCCGCCATGTGAGTATGCAGATGCACTCCCGGGTTGTCATCCAGCAGAGCTCCGGCCAGTGTCAGCTGTTCGGGCGTGCTGGTCGGCGCAAAGCGCGGCGTTACCGCATAGCCGAGGCGTTCCCTGCCATGCCAGCGATCGATCAATGCCTGGCTGTCATGCCTGGAAGATTCTGCGGTGTCGAGCAGCTCGGTGGGTGCGTGGCGGTTCATCATGACCTTGCCGCAGATCATGCGCAGCTGGCGTGACAGTGCGGCATCGAAAAAGGCATCGACCGATTCCGGGTGAACCGTTCCGAACACCAGTGCCGTGGTGGTGCCGTTACGCAGCAGCTCATCGAGAAAGAAACCGGCTGTATCGCTGGCGTGTTCGATGTCGTGAAACCGCGATTCGGCCGGGAAAGTGTAGCGCTCCAGCCATTCGAGCAATTGCGATCCATAGCTGGCAATGATATCGACCTGCGGATAATGGACATGCGTGTCGATGAATCCTGGTAATAGCAGTTTGTCCTCCAGATGCATTATCTCGGCATGGCGCGGCACACTGACCGATTCCCTTGTGCCACAGTCGACGATATGCCCGTCCGCGATCAGCAGTGTGCCTTCAGGAATGTACTGGATGGCCTCGGATCCGCACACATCGGGATCTGCAAGACAATGCAGCACACTGGCGTGGATGGCGGTCGATGACGAGTCCATGGTTTAAGGTCTGGTTCATTCCGGTTACCTCAGGGTACACTGAGTACACTGCATACTCCGACCTCTGTCATGCCTGAATCGAGCAATTCTGCCATTGCATCCACCAGCAGCGGGCCGCTGGAACCTGTTGCTCTGGTCGAGATGCAGGGCATTTCCAAAGCCTATCCGGGATGTCTGGCCAATGATGCCATCGATATCAGCCTGCAGGCCGGTCGGGTACATGCCCTGCTGGGTGAAAACGGTGCGGGCAAGAGTACCCTGGTCAAGATCCTCTACGGCCTGCTGGCCAGTGATTCCGGCAGTATCCGATGGCAGGGCAAACCGGTCGACATCGACTCGCCCGCTACCGCGCGCGAACTCGGTATCGCCATGGTGTTCCAGCATTTTTCTCTGTTCGATTCACTGAGCGTGCTGGAAAATATTGCGCTGGGCATGGATGTGGATGCCAATGATCGACTGCGCCAGCAGATCATCGATGTGTCGCAACGCTATGGTCTGCCGCTGGACCCTGAACGTTCGGTATACAGTCTTTCGGTCGGAGAGCGTCAGCGCATAGAGATCATTCGCTGCCTGCTGCAGGAACCTCGATTGCTGATCATGGATGAACCGACCTCCGTACTGACGCCGGCCGAGGTCAGCGACCTGTTCGATACACTGGAACGACTGGCCAGTGAGGGATTGGCCATTCTGTACATCAGCCATAAGCTGGAGGAGATTCGCAGGCTGTGCGACGAAGCCACCATTCTGCGTGCCGGCAGGAAGGTTGCCGAGGCGGATCCGCGGGCGGAGTCGGCACGCAGCCTGGCAGCACTGATGATGGGTAGCGATGTTCCACCGGCCAGCATCCGCGGATCGGTGGCCACTGGAGAGGTCCTGTTGTCTCTCGAGGGCTTGTCACACGTCGCCTCTGACAGTCACGGGATTTCCCTGCACGGGCTGGATCTGCAGGTTCGTGCAGGTGAAATCGTGGGTATTGCAGGAGTTGCCGGCAATGGCCAGGATGAATTGATGCAGGTACTCATCGGTGAGACCCGCCTGCAGCGAGCAGATTCCCTGATGGTGTGCGGGCGAGCGGTGGGCAGGCTGGATCCTGGTGAACGTCGTCGACTCGGCCTGTGTTGTGTGCCTGAAGAGCGTCTCGGACATGCAGCCGTACCGACGCTTTCGCTGAGCGATAATGCCTTTCTCACTGCGCACCACCGCAAGCCGATGTGCAATGCCGGACTCGTCTCACACAAGCTCAGCCGCGAGTTTGCCGAGCAGATCATCGAACGTTTCAAGGTTCGCTGCCACGGCCCGGGATCCCTGGCCAGTAGTCTGTCGGGTGGTAATCTGCAGAAATTCATCGTCGGTCGCGAAATACTGCAGTCCCCCAAAGTACTGGTCGTCTCGCAACCGACCTGGGGCGTCGATGCGGGCGCCGCCAATGCCATACACGAAGCCATCCAGGCGCTGGCCAACGAGGGTGCTGCCGTGTTGATCGTGTCTCAGGATCTGGACGAACTGATGCAGGCCAGTAATCGTATCGGCGGATTGTGTGCAGGTCGCCTGTCGGCGTTCTTTCCCACTCTGGAGACCACTGTGCAGAAGGTCGGACTCCTGATGGGCGGGAGCCACTCGTGATTGCTCTGCAACGTCGTGCTGATCCATCCCGCCTGATGGGTTATCTGGCCCCGCTGCTGGCTCTGGGCATCACCCTGCTGGCTGGACTGGTCCTGTTCGCCGTGCTGGGTGTTCCGGTTGCTGCAGCGTTCTATGCGTTCTTCATCGAGCCTGTCAGTACCCTGTACGGCCTGGCGGAACTGGGTGTGAAAGCCGCTCCGCTGATCATCATCGGCGTGGCCTTGTCCATTGGATTCCGCGCCCAGGTCTGGAATATCGGTGCCGAGGGGCAATTGATCCTCGGTGCAATTACCGGTGCCGCCGTAGCGCTGGTGTTTTACGAGAACGACGGTTGGTACGTACTGCCCCTGATGATACTGGCCAGCGTCCTGGGGGGCATGGCATGGGCGGGTATACCTGCGCTGTTGAAGACCCGATTCAATGTCAACGAGATTCTCACCAGTCTGATGCTTACCTATGTAGCAGCCCTGCTGCTGTCGTGGCTGGTATCGGGCCCGATGCGTGATCCGGACGGGTTCAATTTTCCTGAATCCCGCCTGTTTCATGATGCTGCCTTGCTGCCGCGGATACTTCAGGGAACTCGCCTGCACGCCGGCACACTGGTTGCGCTGGGAATCGTGCTGGCAGGTTGGGTTCTGCTGTCGCGAACCTTGCTCGGATTCGCCTTGAAAGTGAATGGCGCCGCCCCCCGTGCTGGCGCCTATGCCGCTTTCAGTCAGACACGGCTGATCTGGATCGCCATGTTGATGGGCGGTGGCTGTGCCGGGCTTGCAGGCCTGTTCGAAGTGGCGGGACCCATTGGCCAGCTATTGCCAAGCATATCGCCGGGTTACGGATTCACGGCAATCATCGTGGCGTTTCTCGGGCGCCTGCATCCGCTGGGCGTGCTGTTTGCCGGGCTGGTCATGGCACTGACCTACCTGGGAGGCGAGACTGCACAGATCACGTTGAACCTGCCGCTGGCGGTTACCGGAGTCTTTCAAGGCCTGTTGTTGTTCTTTCTGCTGGCAACCGATGTACTGATCAACTATCGCGTGGTGTTCAAGTGAGTAAATGTCCATGAACGAAACGGTGATGCTGACGATATTGACCATCGTGACGGCAGCCACGCCGCTGGTCTATGCCGCCATAGGCGAACTGGTCGTGGAACGTTCCGGTGTACTCAATCTGGGTGTGGAAGGCATGATGCTGGGCGGTGCAGTGTGCAGTTTCGCCACGGCACATTACACCGGTAGTGCGGCATTGGGCATCGCGGCCGGGCTGCTGGCGGGCGTACTGCTCGCACTGATATTTGCCTTCCTGACCTTGAGCCTGCAGGCATCTCAAGTGGCAACCGGCCTGGCGCTGACGATATTCGGTATTGGTCTCAGTGCCCTGATCGGACAGCCGCTGGTCGGCATTGCCTTTTCCGGCCTGCCAAGTCTGCACATACCCTGGCTCAGTGATCTTCCGCTGATCGGACGCCTGTTGTTCAGCCATGATGTGCTGGTGTACGGATCGTTCCTGCTGGTAGGCCTGGTCGCCTGGTGCCTGAACCGGACACGCGCCGGTCTGGTGCTGCGCTCAGTGGGCGATTCGCATCATGCAGCACATGCACTGGGAATCCACGTGGTTCGCGTGCGCTACCTGGCAACGCTTTTCGGGGGTGCCTGTGCGGGGCTCGGTGGTGCTTACCTGTCCATGGTGTATACACCCATGTGGGTGGAGAACATGAGCGCAGGTCGCGGCTGGATCGCCCTGGCGCTGGTGGTATTTGCCGTCTGGCAACCTGGACGTCTGCTGCTGGGTGCCTACCTGTTTGGTGGCATCAGTATCCTGCAGCTGCACGGTCAGGCGTTGGGAATTAATGTTCCTTCACAGCTGATGTCGATGCTACCCTACGTGACGACGATCCTGGTGCTGGTGCTGATATCCCGAGATCGAGGACGCATCCGTCGTAACGCACCGGCCAGCATCGGACAAGCGTTTCATCCGACGACCTGAGCCTGGCGGTCCGGCCTGGTTGCCTTGTTCACAGTGGAGATAGAGATGTATAGAGAAACGGTTCTGAAGTGCGTTCTACGTGTGCTCGGGTTTACCCTGTTGACCGCTACTGCGCTAACGGCTCAAGCGGCCGATCCAGTAAAGGTAGGATTCGTCTACGTAGGCCCGGTCGGGGACCACGGCTGGACCTATCGTCATGACATCGGACGTCAGGCGATTGAAACCAGGTTCGGCGATCAGGTGGAAACCACCTATGTGGAAAGTGTACCCGAAGGTGCCGATGCCGAGCGGGTCATACGTAAACTTGCCAGTAGTGGCAATGATCTGATTTTCACAACCTCGTTCGGGTACATGAACCCGACACTCAAGGTTGCCAGGGACTTCCCCGATGTAAAATTCGAACACGCAACCGGTTACAAACGTGCAGACAATCTATCTACCTATGCCTCACGCTTCTACGAAGGTCGGGCGGTGATCGGAACCATGGCCGGCATGATGACGAAGACGAACACGATAGGCTACATCGGTTCCTTCCCGATACCCGAGGTGGTACGTGGCATCAATGCATTCACGATTGCGATGCGCAAGGTCAACCCGGATGCAGAAGTCAAGGTCGTCTGGGTCAACAGCTGGTATGACCCGGGTAAGGAGGCCGACGCTGCCAAGGCACTGATCGATCAGGGAGCGGACATCATTACCCAGCATACCGATTCTCCGGCACCACTTCAGGTGGCCGAAGAGCGAGGTGTGTATGGCTTCGGCCAGGCATCGGACATGTCGGCGTTTGCACCGAAGGCTCAGCTGACGTCGATCATCGACAACTGGGATCCCTACTACGTGGCGCGTACCCAGGCCCTCATTGACGGTACCTGGGAATCGACGGATACCTGGGAGGGTATCGCCAGTGGCATGGTGACATTTCCGGAGTACAGCGTGGATGTGCCCGATGATGTCAAGGCTGCGGCAGATGTGGTCCGGGAAGGCATCATCGATGGCAGTCTCCACCCGTTTCAGGGGCCCATTGTCAATCAGGCCGGAGAGGAGGTGCTGGCGGAAGGCAGTGTGTTTGACGACAAGACGCTGCTGGGTATGAACTTCTACGTGCAGGGGGTCCAGGGCGATCTGCCGAAATGAGGTCTGGTGGACAGGACCCCGGATTCATTCGGGGTCCTGAGCCGCCACAGCGTAAAGCCGGTTGCCTTAAGCGTTGCGCAGCTCGATGCTGTGGCCCGTCACAGATCGAACTTCGACCAGACAGGGCAATGGTCCGAGGGTTTTTCCAGACTGCGAATGTCGTAGTCGATTCCGCTGTCCTTGAGCTTCCGGGTCATGGAATGCGTGCATAGTAGATGATCGATGCGCAGCCCGCGCTTGGGGTCGCGTTCGAAACCACGACTGCGGTAGTCGAACCAGCTGAATTTGTCGTCGCGTGTGGGATACTTGATACGGTAGCTGTCATCGAGGCCCCAGTCGGTCAGTCGTTTCATCCATTCGCGTTCCTCGGGCAGAAAACTGGTTGCCCCTGATCGCAGCCAGCGCTTGACATTGTCTTCCCCGATACCAAGGTCCTCGTCGATCGGGGCGACATTGAAGTCGCCGATGAGTACCAGGTTCTCATCGGGTGAATGTTCGTTTCTCAGCTTGTCAACCAGGTTGCGGTAGAAGGCCTCCTTGGCGGGAAACTTGACCGGATGACTGCGATTCTCACCTTGCGGGAAATAGCCGTTGATGATGGTGACGGGCACACCCGCCGGACTGTGTACCGTGGCAGTAATCAGGCGTTTCTGGGCACTGTCGTCATCCGTGGCAAAGCCGACACTGACATCACTCATCGGGCTCCTGGACAATATCGCAACACCGTAATGAGTTTTCTGGCCAGCGAAGGCCGAGTGATAGCCCAACTCACGCATCGCCTCCTCGGGAAAGTCGGTATCGACAACCTTGGTTTCCTGCAATCCGATGACATCCGGAGAACAGGTATTCACCAGTGCCTGCAATTGGTGAAGGCGAAGCCGAACGCTGTTGACATTGAACGAGACGATGACCATGAATGCTCCCGGTTAACTGTTGAACATGACTCGAACCGACACCGGTCTGGCATGGGTTCCTTCAAGTGCACCGATCAATGCCTCGAAACGTTCATCCAGAGCCTCTATCTCATCCGCTTTCACGGCAGGATTGACACGCGCCAGCGAAACCAGGCGATCGCGCGCTTCATGGAATTCCTCTTCAATGTATGCGCGGGCCTGAGACACCAGTGGCGGTAACGCCGCGTCGGCAAGTCCGGTGGCGCGGTCGATGAGTGTTTCCAGCACCTCGCGGTTCTTCAATACCACTTTGCGCAGGGCATTCCTGTCATAACGCTGCTTCATGCCGTCAAGCTCCAGGGCTGCGACCTGTTGCGAATAATCCTTGCCGTCGATACCAACACTCCAGGTCTGCACCTGCGTCGGCAGGTAGCGTTCCATGTTCAGTCTGGCATCGGCCGTGCACTGCAGCACGTAGCTGGCTTCGACGAAGGTCAGGTTTTTGGGCAACTCGTCGGTCCTGATGACCTGGCAGTCTGCCTGGCCAAAACCTTCGTCCAGAATCAGGTCCATGGCGGCGCTGACCATCGGATGATCCCAGGTCAGGTAGGTGAAGTCCTCCCGCATCAGGGCTGTATCCCGATCAAAGGTCAGCGTCAACCCTGTGGGTTGCAGATAGGGAAAATGCTCCACCTGCATATGATCGCTGGGATGAATGATCCAGTGATCACGTTGTTCGATGAGTTCGACACCGAATCGGTCGAACACGGCTTCCATGAAGTCCTGTAATGCATAGTTGCGGTCTACCCGAGCCAGTTCATCGAGATGTTCCTGTACCCGTGCCGGCTGGTTCGAATTCAGCTCCAGAAGCCTGTCGCGCCCGGCTTCCAGCGCGGCATCCAGTTGTCGGGTCAGTTCCCGGGTGCTTGCTATCAAGCTATCCACTTCCGCATTTGCCACGGTATTGCCTGCTGTTGCCATGAGCAACAGTGGTTCGAGCTGCTCGGCGACACGTGACCTGACGACCGTGCCGGATCGGCAGATTCGTTCAAAGGCATTCAGGCCCTCGTGATACCAGCGAACCAGTAATGCGTCGAGCGAGCCCGGTGCCACGGGCACATGAATGTTGACAGTCTCCGTCTGCCCGATTCGATCCAGCCGCCCGATGCGCTGTTCAAGCAGGTCCGGACTATCGGGCAGTTCGAACATCACCACCGTGTGCAGAAACTGGAAGTTACGACCCTCGCTACCGATTTCTGAACACAGCAATACTCTGCAGTCCTCTTCGGGATCGGCGAACCAGGCAGCTGCACGATCGCGCTCGACAATCGACATGCCTTCATGAAACTGTGCGCTCTTCATCCCGGCCACCCGCAGCAACTCGGCCAGGGACTGGACGGTCTCGCGTTTCGCGCAGATGACGAGGATCTTGGCGGGGTACTGTTCCAGCAGGAATTCGAGCAACCATAAAGCCTTGCAATCCAGCGTGTCATCGTCCAGCGTGTCCGTGTGCAGCCGGCGCTCGGGAAACCCTGTGATGGTCCGTCTGGTGTTGCGGAACATCAATCTACCCGTGCCGTGCCGATCGACCAGCCGCGCGATCAGGCGCTGACCAAGGTCGCTCATTGACAGTGCGGTCGACGAACCCAGGGTGTTGAGCTCACTGGCGGAAAATGTCTCGCCCAGCAGTGCCTGCAACTTCGCCGACTCGTCGCTCTCCAGCGCCTGGTCAGCCGATAGCTTGTCTGCCACTGAGGCTACCCATCCGAAACCGGATTCTTCCCGGGTGAATTGATCCAGCGAAGCGAAGCGTTCCGGGTCCAGCAACCGCAGCCGGGCAAAATGACCTGACTGGCCCAGTTGTTCAGGTGTGGCGGTGAGCAGCAGAACAGATGGCGTCTCCATCGCCAGTTCCTCGATCAGCGAATACGCCTCGGAGGGCTGGTCGGGTTCCCAGCTCAGGTGATGTGCTTCGTCGGCGACCAGCATGTCCCAGCCAGCAGCGGTGGCTGCATCACCGATCTCGTCATTGTCGAGCAGCGTCTCCAGCGCGCACAGCACCAGTTGCTCAGCCAGGAATGGATTGCCGTCCGGTGCCGAATCACGCAATTCCACGAAGCGATCTGCGTCCATGATGCAAAATTTCAGGTTGAATTTCCGCAGCATCTCCACGAGCCACTGATGCATCAGCGACTCCGGAACGACCACCAGGACACGACTGACCTGGTTATTGACCAGGGAACCATGCATGATCATGCCTGCTTCGATGGTCTTGCCGAGGCCAACCTCGTCGGCCAGTAACAGCCGGGGATGTTGCCGTTTCATGGCTTCCACGGCAATGTAGATCTGGTGTGGCAACACCCGGACGCGAGCGCCCATGAGTCCGCGTACCGGAGACTGCGCCAACAGGTGTCGGTGTTCGAAGACACTGCGTCGCAGCGAGAACCAGCGCTGACCATCAAGCAACCCTGCGAACAGGCGGTCCCTGGGTGATCGGAATTGCAGGAAGTTGTCCAGCGAGGCCTCATTGAGCAATGTTCTGTCACCGGTATCCTCACGCACACCCCGATAGGTTTTCAGGCCATCAGTGTCCTCGATCTGCTCCACTCGAAGCTGCCAGCCCTCATGACTGGTGATCACGTCTCCCGGCAGAAACTCGACACGCGTCAATGGTGCCGTTTCCTTGGCATACAGACGGGTTTCACCGGTCGCCAGAAAAACGACGGTAATCTGTCGATGTTCCACCTCCAGGATCGTACCCAGACCCAGATCTGACTCGGTATCGCTGATCCAGCGCTGGCCAGCCGTGAAATCGTTGCTCATCGTTGACATTGTCATGCGGTGCGACGCCTGGAGGCTGCTTGGCGAAGGGCCTCGCAAAGGGCGTTGTGTCGGGGTATTGGGAGAATAAGCGCCCAATTGTAGCCCGAAACTCATGCATTCAAGCCGTTGAAGACCCCTGACGCTTGTATTTGGCGCGCAAACTACCTATATTGCGATTGTTGACGGTTCTCGGAGAAATCAGGGAGTTGTTTACGTTAGCGGCTAGCAGCGGATTTTTTCGTGAATAGTCATTGTAAGAGACAGTCCCATTTCAAGCGGGGGTGTCCATTTGTTGTTTTTTATATACAGGGTATTATCTTGAGTACTGGTACAGTAAAGTGGTTCGACGCGGCGAAGGGTTTTGGCTTCATCGCTCCTGAAGATGGCGGCAAGGACGTATTCGTTCACCACACCGCAATCACTGGCGAGGGTTATAAGACACTCGACGAAGGTCAGAAAGTGAGCTTCGATATCGAGCAGGGCCAGAAAGGCCCGGCGGCAGTCAATGTGTCTGCCATGTAAACCAGTCTGTTGACATGGTTTGACGAGAAAGCCCCGCACTTGCGGGGCTTTCTCGTTTTCACAGACCCGTGTTTGTCTTCTGGCTGCGGCTGGCAGATCAGTCAGCTGAGGAACTGCGTCAGCACAGGCAACTCATGGGACAATACCCCTCATGAATACTCTGGTCATTAATTGCGGATCGTCGAGTCTCAAGTATGCCTTGATCGACGAACAGGACACCTTGCTGCTTGCGGGCAAGCGGGAGCGACTCAGCGATGGACTCGATGATGTCGAGTCTGCGGACTCGCACGCTGCTGCACTGCATAGCATGTTCGAGGAAATCCGCGGGCAACGCATCGACGTGGTGGGGCATCGAATCGTTCACGGGGGCAGCGAACACGCGGAACCGGGATTGATCGATGAACATGTCCTTGCCGACATCCGGCGTCACATACCGGATGCTCCGATGCACAACCCGTACGGTCTGGCGGCTGTCAATGCCGCCAGAGAGGCTCTGCCGTCCATACCGCATGTGGCGATATTCGACACAGCGTTCCATGCCGGTATGCCCAGGCGGTCGACCACTTACGCCATAGATTACGCGGTTGCGCACCGGCATGGCATACGCCGCTTTGGCTTTCACGGTATCTCACATGAGTATGCAGCAGGGATCGCCGCAGACTTCCTGCAACGTCCAGTCAATGAATTACGCATCATCACGCTGCATCTGGGCAATGGTGCCAGTGCCTGTGCGGTGGAATTCGGACGCTCTGCAGAGACCAGCATGGGCAACACACCGCTGGAAGGGCTGGTCATGGGGACACGATCCGGTGACGTGGACGCGGGTGTACTGCTGTCCCTGCTGCGTGAAGGATATGACGTAAATTCACTGGATGAACTGCTGAACCGACAAAGCGGCCTGGCAGGTTTATCGGGTCGAAGTAACGACCTGAGGGAAATCGAGCAGGCTGCTGCCGAGGGTGATGATCGCTCACGATTGGCCATCAACGTGTTTGCACACCGTGCGCGCAAGTACATTGGCGCCTATGCCGCCGCCATGGGCGGTGTCGATGCCATCGTGCTTACCGGTGGGATAGGCGAGAACAGTGCGAGCATGCGCGGGCGCATCCTGCAGCGCCTGGAATTCCTGGGTGTAATACTCGATGAGGATCGCAATCGTGACGCCAGTGTGCAACGCGATAACGACTACGCCCTGATAACTACTCCACGCTCACGCGTCGAGGCCATCGTCGTCAAGACCAATGAGGAACTCATGATCGCCCGGCAAGCCCGGAAACTCGTGCAGGAGACATTGCCGGTACCATCGATGACCATACCCATCGCCATCAGCGCACGGCATTGTCACCTGACGGCCGAAACATTTGCTGCATTGTTCGGGCCGGACGCCAGGCCGACACCGGTCAAGGCCCTGTCACAGCCTGGCCAGTTTGCCTGTGAACAGCGGGTGAGTCTGATCGGGCCTCGCGATAGGATCGATGGGGTGAGATTGCTGGGGCCACTTCGTTCTGTGGACCAGGTCGAGATTTCCCGCACCGACGAATTTCGTCTGGGGGTGGATGCACCTGTCAGGGATTCGGGCAATGTACGAGGTTCGGCGCCGATTACCCTGGAAGGTCCTGCCGGTTGCGTCTCACTGCCCGAAGGCCTGATCTGTGCGCGCAGGCATAT
>JABDKN010000032.1 GCA_013002205.1 Granulosicoccus sp. | reverse complement strand
CGCCACATCAGCTCAATGGCACTGGCGGCACTGGCACTGGCGCTGGCCGTGGCCGGCGCCTCGCTTGCACTGAGAAAGATAAAACCGGAAACCCGCGCCCGGCACATGGTCGAGAGTGTCGCGAAGTTTTTCCTCATCAGCTGCGCCTCCCTGGCCATCCTGACCACACTGGGTATCGTGCTGTCGGTGCTGTTCGAGTCCATTCGTTTTTTCCAGCAGGTCAGCATCATCGAGTTCATCACCGGGACCAAATGGAGCCCGCAAACGGCCATCCGCGCAGATCAGGTGGGCTCTTCCGGATCCTTCGGCGCCGTGCCCCTGTTCCTGGGCACCCTGCTCATCTCCTTCATTGCCATGATCGTCGCCGTGCCCTTCGGGCTGATGTCAGCCATCTACCTGGCGGAGTATGCCAGCCGACCTGTGAGAAACGTGGCCAAGCCACTGCTCGAGATACTCGCCGGCATACCGACCGTCGTCTATGGATTCTTTGCCGCACTGACCGTCGCGCCGGCCCTGCGCTCCCTGGGTGCCACGCTGGGTCTGAGTGTCTCCTCTGAAAGTGCGCTGGCGGCCGGTGCCGTCATGGGCATCATGATCATCCCCTTCGTCTCCTCCCTGTCGGATGATGTCATTACCGCCGTGCCACAGTCGATGCGTGACGGCTCATACGGGCTGGGCGCGACCAAATCCGAGACCATCCGCAAAGTGGTGATCCCTGCCGCCCTTCCGGGGATCGTCGGAGGAGTGCTTCTGGCTGTCTCGCGAGCCATCGGCGAGACCATGATCGTGGTCATGGCGGCCGGCCTGGCAGCCAACATGACGGCCAATCCGCTGGAGGCCGTCACCACCGTCACCGTCCAGATCGTCACCCTGCTGACCGGTGACCAGGAGTTCGACAGCGCCAAGACATTAGCGGCATTTGCCCTCGGACTGATGTTGTTCGTGGTCACGCTGTGCCTGAATGTCATCGCCTTGCACGTGGTACGAAAATACCGGGAGCAATACGAATGAACACGACGACGGACAAGGTTCGCGCGTCTCTGAAGAAGCGCTATGCGGCGGAAAAACGCTTTCGCTTCTATGGTGTCTTCGCCATCGCGGCGAGCATCGGATTCCTGTTCATTCTGCTGGTCAGTATCGTCAGCAAGGGATGGCCGGCTTTCACGCAGACCTTTGTCAAACTGGATGTCGAGCTGAGCAGCCAGACGCTGGGGATCACGGATGCTCCCACTGCCAGCGAGTTGCGATCTGCCAACTACGGCGGCGTCGTCAAGCAGTCAATGCGCAATCGCTTCCCTGATGTCAGCAGTCGCGGTGACAAGAAAGCGCTGTATCAGCTGATCAGTACCGGTGCCGAATACGAGCTGTATGACAGGGTCGCCGCCGATCCGGGACTGATCGGCAGCACCTTGAGCTTGTGGGTACCTGCCGATGATGAACTGGGCGCGCTCATCAAGTCGAAAGCCGATCTGTCCGATCCGGACAGTATCTCGACACGCATGAGTGACAAGCAGATCGGATGGGCGAACAGGCTCCAGTCCACCGGAGAACTGGAGCTGCGCTTTAACAGCACATTCTTCAAGAACGGGGATTCGCGAGAACCGGAACTGGCCGGCATCCGGGCTGCCCTGATGGGCTCCGCCTTTACCCTGTTGATCACCTTTACCCTGTCATTTCCCATTGCGGTGGCCGCCGCCATCTATCTGGAGGAATTTGCACCGCAGAATCGCTGGACGGATCTGGTCGAAGTGAATATTAATAACCTGGCAGCCGTACCCTCCATCGTGTTCGGCCTGCTGGGTCTGGCGGTGTTCATCAACTTCTTCCATCTGCCCCGCTCGGCACCGGTGGTCGGCGGTATCGTACTGAGCCTGATGACCCTGCCTACCATCATCATCTCCAGCCGGGCAGCCCTGAAGGCGGTCCCGCCCTCGATCCGTGAAGCGGCGCGTGGACTGGGGGCATCACCGTTGCAGGTGGTCACCCACCATGTCCTGCCACTGGCCATGCCGGGCATCCTGACGGGCACCATCATCGGACTGGCACAGGCACTGGGTGAAACGGCACCACTGCTGATGATCGGCATGGTGGCATTCATCGTCGACATCCCCGAATCGGTGACCGACGCGGCAACCGTGCTGCCCGTGCAGGTGTTCCTGTGGGCAGACAGTCCGGAGCGCGCCTTCGTCGAAAAGACGTCAGCCGCCATCATGGTCCTGTTGGGCTTCCTCATCCTCATGAACGCGCTGGCTGTTTTCCTGCGCAAACGATTTGAACGACGCTGGTAGGAGATCGAACTCATGAATACGACAGTTGCAGACGATATACTCCACATACCCCGCAAGCAGACCCTCACCGTGCCAGACACCGCCCAGGAAGCCTTCGACAAGCTCACCCATACCGTGGGCACACCCACGGTAGCCGACCCCAAGATGCAGACCAGTGACGTCAATGTCTTCTACGGCGAGAAACAGGCCATTTTCGATGTCAACCTGGACATCGGACACAAGGAAGTGATTGCCATGATCGGCCCGTCCGGTTGCGGCAAATCGACCTTCCTGCGCTGCCTCAACCGAATGAATGACACCATCCCGACCTGTCGTGTCACCGGTAACATGTCTCTGGACGGTGAAGATCTCTACGGTGCCGATCTCGACCCGGTGTTGCTACGCGCCCGCGTGGGCATGGTCTTCCAGAAGCCCAATCCCTTTGCCAAGTCGATCTACGACAACGTGGCCTACGGCCCGCGCATTCACGGACTGTCCAGCAATCGCGCCGAACTGGATGACATCGTGGTCGACAGCCTCAAGAAAGCCGGCTTGTATGACGAAGTCAAAGACCGGCTGGATGCACCAGGTACCAGTCTGTCTGGTGGACAGCAGCAACGGCTGTGCATCGCGCGGTCCATTGCCGTCAGTCCGGAGGTGATTCTGATGGACGAGCCGTGTTCCGCCCTGGACCCGATTGCCACGGCACGCATCGAGGAACTGATCGACGAGCTGCGGCAGAACTACGCCATAGCCATCGTCACGCACTCCATGCAACAGGCTGCCCGCGTCTCACAGCGCACCGCCTATTTTCACCTGGGCAAACTGGTCGAGGTCAACAGCACCAACGCGGTGTTTACCAACCCCCAGCATGAACTCACGGAGAACTACATTACCGGCCGCTTCGGCTAGGCACCGTCACCGGCGATACCAGTCAATACAGCGCTCACCAGCCGAAATGCTCAGCCGGACGTGTCGCCATTTTGGCAATGAAGTTCCGTTCAACAGACTTATTGGCCAGTCAATCTGGCCCCGGATACCCCGATGGACAAGCTCCACCTAGACCAACACATCTCACACCAGTTCAACAAGGAGCTGGAGGACATACGCAACAAGGTGCTCACCATGGGCGGCCTGGTGGAACAACAGGTTACCAACGGGCTGACGGCACTATTGGAGGCGGACAACGACCTCGCCACCGAAGTGGTGCAACGGGATGTCGAAGTCAACAAGCTGGAAGTGGAAATCGATGAGCACTGCACACAGGTGCTGGCTCGTCGACAACCTGCAGCCAGCGACCTCAGACTCATCGTCACCGTCATCAAGGTCATCACCGATCTGGAAAGAATCGGTGACGAGGCCGAAAAACTTGGCCGTTTCTCACGTGACCTGATTGAACTCAAAGATGACCTGCCAAGCTATCGCAAGGAACTCCGGCACCTGGGAGAACTGGTCAAGTCGATGCTGCGCGACTCACTGGATGCCTTTGCCCGCCTCGATGTCGACGCGGCGTTGGCAATTGCTCAGCGCGACGAGGATGTCAACCGCGAGTACGAGACACTGGAGCGCCTCTTGAGTACGCACCTGGTAGAGGATCCCCGGCAAGTGTCCAAGCTCTTCAAGATCACCTGGTGTGCACGCGCGTTGGAGAGGGTCGGTGACCATTCCGTGAACATCTGCGAATACGTGGTTTACCTGGTCAAGGGACGCGACATCCGCCACATCAGTTTCGATCAGATCCGCTCAGAGTTCATTAAATAGGAGCGGCACATCGTCGTACAGTGCCGGCAATCTGGCTTCCAGTCGGCCATCGATGAACAGTAATCCCACACCGGGTGCAAGGCGAACCTGGTCCTTGTCCTGCCGCCACTCGAGCGTCTCATCGACTCGTGCATAGTGCTGGTCCAACTCAGTGGCGATGGCCTTGTTCACGGCAGCTGAGGATGCAGGATTCGACGAACTCTCGACAGCATCGGTGGACAGCTCTGCTGTGTACGTGGTGGACTCGTGCCTCTCCCAGCGCACATCCAGTCGCACCAGTTCGTCGTCGATCAGCACCAGTGCCAGGGAATCGATTCGTTGTCCTGCCAGGTACGACTCGACAGACGGCTGTATCTCGCATTGCTCGAGCTGGAACAGACGCCCTGTCCTCTTCATGGCGATCTTGCCGACACGGCACACCGGAGTCTGCCAGTCAGCGGCAAGCAAGCTGGACATTATTGTTGCACGCTGATCTCCCAGACGCACACTCTCGATTCCAGGTCGCATGGATTGCCCCGTCAGATAAATCGTGCTGATGCCGGCCGCCTGCTCCACTTCGATGGCTCGCGCCGTACAGGCACTCAGCCCGAGACCCAGTACGGTGATGATTGCCAGCAGTATACGCCGGCGGCCACACCGGGCGAATACGTACAGCGCCAACAGCAGCACACCGGAAAGGTGAACAGTCCCGCCGAAAAAGCCGACGTCCTCCTGCTCTGCGACATAACCCGACGCTTCCTCAGCCGCCTGTGCATCTCGCGCCGCGAGGAGTTCTGCGGACTGGGGGGGTACCGCTATGTAGTTACCCAGCCACGGCAGATAGTGCGACACACTGGTGTAGATGCCATAGAAATCTTCCTGCGCGCAGCCATTGCCAAAGCTGGTAATACCGATCTGCACAGACGCGCCGTTCTCGATGATATACAGCGGACCGCCACTGTCCCCGGCACAGGTATCCACCCCCCCTTGCTGGAATCCGGCGCACAACTGCCGGAAACCGACCAGGCCATTGTAGGACACCGGTGAATTGCACATCTCCAGCGATACCAGCGGTACCCGCGCCTCCTGCAGGATCGACGGGAATGTCGCCGCCGTTTCATTGACGAATTGCGTAGCCCCCCAACCTGCGATGTAGCTCAGCGTATCCGTATACGCTTCAGCATCCTCAGCAAACAGCTGACTTATTGGGACGTTTACCGACGAGGCAAGTTCAAGCAACGCAATATCATGCGGCGGTGGCTGCAGGGAGTTGTCGTAATCCGGGTGGACGATGACATTGGTCACCTGAATCTCTTCGACCGGCTCGTCGTCCTCCAGGTCATATTCACCGGCGACAATGCGTAGATCCGATGGTGTCTCGACCCTGTCGAAGGCGTCGTAAAGACAATGGGCAGCCGTCATGACCCATCGATCTGCAACGACGGTTCCACCACAGAAAAAGCGATTCTTCCTCGACTGAAAGCCCGAACGAAGCAGTGCAACCACGGAAGGCCAGTCACCCGGTTCTGCATTGGCCCCACCGAGCACCTTGCCGGTGAGATTCAGCTCATTGACGATCGCATTGATATCCTTCGCATCACCCGCATCACCCGCATCCGCCATGACAGCGTGCGCATCCTCGGCATGTACGGGCGACAGAGGAAAACCTGCTACCACGACGAACCCCGTCACCAGCAGGAGCGTGACGGCAGCTAGCCTTGCGATGCAGGCGCGAATGGCGGTTAGGCTGTGAATCAGGCCCGACATATCAGGGATCTTCTCTGGTTTCCAGTCTTGTTCAGTTGTTAGCGTCCGCAGAGGTCAAAATACGAATTCAGCCCGGAATCTTTGTGACCGGGAGCAGAATCACTCCTTGGGGCACGTTGGCCCGTCTCACCAGTTTACCGGCAAACGATCAGCCGCAATCAGCCCCCGGTGCCACTCTCCAGGGGGTGTCCTGGCATCAATTCGTAGGGATGCACCCAACCCGGCAATTGCTGGATCCGCGTCAACCACGCATCGATCGCCGGAAACTCGGCCCAGTCAAAACCGATCTCCTCCGGCCAGTACAAATAGCCGCACAGGGAGATGTCCGCAATGGTCGGTTCATCGCCTACCACGAATTCAGAGCGTCCCAGACGCTTCTCCAGCACGTTCAGCGCAAACTGTGCCCGTCCATGCAGAAATGCCGTGACTTCACTTTCGCCCTTGTCCGTGAACTCGCGCAGGTAACGCAGCGGCGCCACACTCCCGGTCAGCTTGTGATTATCGAACAGTATCCAGCGCATCACCTCGCGGTGCTCGGGCACCGAGTTGGCATCGAACAGCTCGAAGGCATCGGCCAGGTAGTCCAGGATGACACCCGATTGCGTCAAGGTGACGTCTTTGGCAACCAGCGTGGGCACCTCACCCATCTCGTTGAGTGCCAGGTAATCGTCCGTACGTGTCTCACCGTTAAAAAAATCAACCAGTACCGGTTCCCAGTCGGCCGCACACAGGTTCAGCATCAGGGCTGCTTTGTACGCATTTCCCGACTGGGCAAAACAGTGAAGTTTGAATTTCATCCAGGTTTATTGGGATCATGTGTTGGAGCAGCCAGACAGTGGGAAACGTGCCTGACCGGGCTATGGCGGAGAGAGAGGGATTCGAACCCTCGATACGGGTTACCCCGTATACCAACTTTCCAGGCTGGCGCCTTCGACCACTCGGCCACCTCTCCGTACTGCCTACTCTTGATCGCTGCTGGTATCCCGACGCGCTGACGCTCGCAGAGTCGAAGCCTGTCGAACAAGCCTGATAGTTTAACCGGTTTAGGACTCCGGTGCTCGTCCCGGCGTGTAGATTGGCGACGGAAACTGCGTCACGTTGCCCTTCAGATCGACCACCTTGGCGGTGCCACGCTTCTCGACCTCGTCGATGCGAATGATCGAGTGCATCGGTATGATCGATTGCGTCACCCCTTCGAACTCGGACTTGAGTTTCTCCTCGCCCGGGTCGACCACCACGGTCTTGTTGGTATCGAACACCAGATCTTCGATGACCACGAAACCATACAGGTCACCCTGGTACACCTCACGCGCGTAGATTTCATATACCTTGTCCTGGCTGATGAAACGAACACGATAGAGAACCTTGTCGTCTGTCATTTACGGCGTCTTTGCTGAGCCTTGCGGCGATGTCTGGGGTGTACGGGAATGATTCTTAGCCTGGCGACAGGTCGGGGCTCCAGGCCGGCAGCCCTGGCGAGGTCCTCGATCTCTCCGGGCGGTAACTCGTAGACCTTGCCACGTGCCAGCCAGCGCGGCAAGGATACCGGACCAAAGCGGGTACGGATCAAACGGCTCACCTGCAGATCCTGCGATTCCCACAATCGCCTGACCATGCGATTGCGCCCTTCCCTGAGCGAGACCCGAAACCACTGGTTGGCATGTTCGGTATCGATCTCAGCCACTATCCTGTCAAATTTCGCCGGGCCGTCCTCCAGTTCCACACCCGTGGACAGACGCTCGATGATCTCCGGGCTGACCCGCCCGTTGACGCGCACTGCGTACTGGCGCTCGAATTCTGACGATGGATGCATGAGCGCATTGGCCAGTTCACCATCATTGGTCAACAGCAGCAAGCCCAGTGTGTTGATATCCAGGCGACCGACGGCTATCCAGCGACCATGATGCAGCCTTGGCAGACGATCGAACACCGTGCGCCGTTTTTCCGGATCGTCGCGCGTGGTGACCTCACCCAGCGGCTTGTGATAGACGATGACACGACGCAGTTGCTGATCATCGGTCACGACCTTGTAGAATCGACCCTTGATGACCAGATCATCGTCAAGCCCGGCGCGATCGCCCAGCTTGGCGATCTGTCCGTTAAGCTTGATGTCGCCAGCCGCAATCCAGGTTTCCAGCTCACGCCGTGAGCCAAGCCCGGTATTGGCCAGTATCTTTTGCAGTCGTTCTGCCATGGGCAAAGTCTAACAGGCGACGCCCCCTGTCATGTTGAATATGCACCGTTATGAGCAACACATCTTTCAAGGCACTGAACATAGCCGTCCTGACGATCTCCGACACCCGCAGCGAGGTTGACGACGTCTCGGGCCGGAAACTGGTAACGGCAGTGAACGCATCCGGGCACCGAAACGTCGACAAAGCTATCGTTCGCGATGACAAATATGCCATCCGGGCCAAAGTGTCCGGCTGGATTGCGGATCCGGAGATCGATGTGGTGCTGACCACAGGCGGCACCGGCATAACCGGCAGGGACGGCAGCCCCGAGGCCATCAAGCCTCTGATGGACAAGGAAATAGAGGGTTTCGGCGAGATGTTCCGGGTATTGTCCTACGAGGACATCAAAACCTCCACCCTGCAATCCAGAACGGTGGCGGGTGTGGCCAATGCCACCTACCTGTTCGTGCTGCCCGGTTCAAGCAGTGCCTGCATGATGGCCTGGGACAAGCTGATTTCCCATCAGCTGGATGCGCGCACGATGCCGTGCAATCTGGTCATGCTGATGCCCAGGCTCAATGAAGTCTGATGCTCAGGTACAGGACGCCCCGGGTGGTTACGCTGTACCGGATGAACGTGCAATCTACCAGCCCTTGCTCTCCTTGATTCGCTCGTACGCCTTCTGGATATTCTGTGTCTTATCTGTCGCCAGCTTGATCATCTCTTCGGGTAGACCTTGCGAGACCAGCTTGTCAGGATGATGCTGGCTCATCAAACGCCGGTAGGCTCGTTTTATCGTCGCCTTGTCATCGCCAGGTTCGACGCCCAGTGCCTTGTAGGCATCCCGCACGGACAGGCGACCGGACCCGCCACCTGCATCAC
>JABDKN010000013.1 GCA_013002205.1 Granulosicoccus sp. | reverse complement strand
CTGCTTGGCAACGGCAGGACGGTACGAAATGAATCATCAGCCTCGGCACCCAGTGCCTCTGCCCTGGCGGAGATCTCCACGTAGGCCCACATGGAGTTACTGGCCGGGTACAGCATCTCGAAAAACCCCGAACCGTTCTTGTCGGTAGACAGTGTTCCACCGGAGATGGTCGCATACTGACCGCCCTCGACCGCTGCAAGTGCCGCAGGATCCTGAGGATCCAGTGACCCGTTACCGTTGACATCCTCGGTTGTCAGGCCGTCTGTATCCAGTATGCGGTTGCCATTTGCATCTTCACTGATACACGTCAGGCTACCCGAATACACTGACCAGTGATCGGCGGCCCAGTTCTCGATATCACTGGCATACTCTCGTCCATTGGAATCCACCAGTTCCATACGACCTTTCGTATAGCTGATAGGATTGATCGACAATTTGACGGTTGCATCTTCCAGCGGCGTACCGCTGCCGTCTGCAACCTGGACGATGAAAGGCATTGCGTACTGCGTACCCAAGGGCTTGATCAGAACCTCGTTGGAGGTACCGATGGTGACGTTCAGTACGCGCTTGACCACGGTCAGATTCAGCTCATCCGTGATGGTCTGGCCTTTTACCCTGGCTTCTATGACAATGTCGTCTACCTGCGTGGCATTATCACCTGCGGTGAACGTCACGCTGGCGATGCCTGCGCTGTTGCTCTTTGCGGACGCCGGATTCAATTGCCCGCCCTTGAGATCGACACTGGTGAAATCAACCAGCTGGTTCTTGACCGGATTTCCGTTCAGATCGGTCACCAGGGCCATCAGCGTGCTGGTCTCTTTCGTGTGAACGCGTGTCGAGGTTGCATCGATCTCGACTTTACTTGGATTGGTTGCCACGAATTCGACATCGACACTGGTCGACGGCTTACCGTCCGCTGCGGATTCGACCGTGATCTTGGCGGGTCCGGCACTACTGGACTGCAGGCGAACGGTTGCCTGACCGGCCAGGTTGGATCGTACGGTTGAAGCACCAATTATCTCTCCAGCCGTGGTCGAGAACAGCAGGTCGCGACCAACGACCGGGGATCCCTGACTGGTCCAGTTGACCACCAGTGTGTTTTCCTGTGCGACCGGCAGCTCTGCATTGGCACTGGTGTCGGCGAATTGCAGAACATCGTCCGCCACCTCGAAGCTGTGAGCTGCATTGACCGTTCCGTTCAAGGCGCTGACACGTACTGTGTCGTTGGAATTTTCAGTTCCCACCCGAATCGTGACACGACCATCCGGATCAGTATAGGGATCTGAAGGATCGATTGTGTTGCCGGCGGCCGAGGTGACAGTCACTAACTGGTTTGAGATCGGTTCACCATTACCTGCCAACAGACTCAGCACCAGCTCGGCCTTGTCGCCCAGCACCAGCGTATCAGGGCCGGTTACTTCCAGCGTGCTGCCAACCGCCGTCACTTTGACTTCTGCCTGGTAGGATTCGGCAGAGACCGTGACGATGATGTCCTTATTCTGAAAATCCTGCATTTTCAGGGTGGCACTTGCTTCACCATTCTCATCCGTGGCACTGGAGATGTTCTGCAGTACACCACCGGTGGAACTGAACACCACAGCCTTGCCGGCCAGCGCGTTGTTGTTGGCATCGGTCACTAATGCGGTGATATTGGCCACATCCGTACCGCCTGTGCTGATACTGTTAACGTTACTCAGTACACGCAATGTCAGTGTATCCGGAGTGGCAGCTCCGAGCCCAGGCGTAACCGTGCCATTGGTTACTTCACCGTTGGCATTGAAAGTCGGCTGACCTGTCGAGTTGGTCGTCGATTCATCAGTGCGTTGACCACAGCCTGACAAGGCCACTGAGCCTGCAATCAGAAAAACGCCGATGTAATTCCGTTTCATTGTCTTCAATTCTCGTGTACGCATGGCTGTCACCTATCGGAATCCACCGAAGTAGTACTGAAAGCCGATAGAGGCCACGCTGAAGGCGCCATCATCGAAATCCAGATAGTGAAAGTTCAGTGCCGTTGTCTCGTTGCCGAACAGATTGATGCCGAATCCAAACGCATTGCCGGCATCACTGTTGTTGAACGTGTCATCGATATCCAGGCGAGCTTGCCCCCCAAGCACGTAAATGCCTGTTCGGTCCCATCGGTAGCCCAGGCGCAGCAGGGCTGCCTGGTAGGTCACCAGCGGTTCGCTGAGAACACTGCCAGTCTGGTCAGAAGCGGTACCCACCGCCAACTCGACACCCACGAAATCAAGCAACTGGAGACCGACCGACGCGCTGAGCGTACCCAGGCTCTTCTCGCTGCCGTTTGCTATGTCGACCGTACCGTCGGAAAAACCTGCGCCAAAATACAGTTTGGCGGCATCTGCATGGGCAGTGCCAGCCAATAGGCCAAGGCTCAGCACCAAACCGCTGAGTAGTCTTCTCATGAACCCGATCTCCAGTTAAGGTCTGCTTTCTCGCAAGATTGCGAAAATGCACTTTTATTAGAACGATGTTGCGAGTGTGCCAAGCCATGCCGGTAACAGACTTGAGGCAAACCCGTGACGTCAATCAAAAATGTCGGCCACTTGACGTGATTCCTTAGAGTTTTGTTGTGTTGAACACATTCCGGCATCAATTGCACCTCACCGAGCCTGACTCGGTATGATTGACGTCACGACCTTTTCCATTATCAAAACCCGTGCCGACTCCCATATCTGTCACTCATTTACCTGATTCCGCATCACGCAGCCTCAGCCGAGCTGTTCGCCTCTTCCGGCTACCGGTCCTGGGCCTGCTGGTCACATTGCTGTCTGGCGCATGCAGCAAACATACCGGGCTTGACGAATCGGTCAGAAACCTTGCGTTCAGCACCCTGGAAGGTGAGCAGATAGTCCTCAGCCAGGTCGGGGGCCCGATACTGGTCAATTTCTGGTCAACTTCGTGCGCTATCTGCTTGCGCGAGATGCCGGACATGGTTGATCTGTATCAGGACTACAGGGGTTCCGAATTCGAACTGCTGGCCGTAGCGATGCCCTACGACGCTCCCAATCAGGTGCTGGAACTGGCAGAAGCCCGACAATGGCCATTTCCGATTGCACTGGATATCCGCGGCGAAGCACTCGAGGCCTTTTCTTCGGTCAAGGGTACGCCGACGAGTTACCTGATCGATGCGGATGGTCGACTGGTAAAACGCTACGTCGGCGCCATACCCTTCGAACGATTGCGTGAGCAACTGGACACGCTACTGGGAGTTAGCTGAGATGCTGTGGATCAAGGCGTTTCATGTGATATTCATGGTCACCTGGTTTGCCGGTTTATTCTACCTGCCCCGGGTTTTCGTCTATCACGCCATGGGAGATCAGGCCAATCGGGATCAGATAGAAACATTCAAGGTGATGGAACGAAAACTTCTGGTCATGACCCATATCGGTGGTGGACTGACCATCCTGTTTGGCACATGGCTGCTGCTTGCCTGGCTGCCGACACTGTTGAGTGTGCCCTGGATGCACGTGAAGTTACTGCTCGTGGCCGGACTGATCGTCTATCACGGTTTCTGCGTGAAACTGGTCACAGACTTTCGCCACGATGCCAATACACGCTCCCATGTCTGGTACCGCTGGTTCAACGAGATTCCCGTGCTGTTTCTGTTCGGCATAGTCATCCTGGTGATCGTGCGGCCATTCAACTGAAAAGGATACCGTTCCTTGATGTCACTTTTGGCCACGTTGATGCTGCCAGGCCAGTACCCTTGTCATTTAGGTTAGTAACATAACGATCGACAGGTCTAGTCCAGGTGCGTCTGTATTCTCTTGATCATCCACCACACGCCGAACAGGACGAGCGGGGTGACGATTGCCGCCATGACTGATTTGGAGATGCCATAGGATTTTTCCAGTGGCCCCACTACGTACAGTACGAGATTGACGGCGTAGTAGCTGATGGCTACCACCGACAGTCCTTCAACGGTTCGCTGCAGGCGCAGCTGGAGATCGGCACGCCTGTCCATCGACGTCAGCAGTTCCTGGTTCTGCGCCGACCGTTCGACATCCACGCGAGTGCGCAACAGATCACTGGCCCGTTGCGCACGATCTGACATGCGCGCCAGTCTCTCCTGGGTTGACTTCACCGTTCGCATAGCCGGATCAAACCGCCGCATCATGAACTCGGCAAAGGTCTGCAGCTCGTCGAAGCGCTGTTCGCGCAGAACCGCGATGCGCTGATCGACGATGGTCTCGTAAGCCCCGCTTGCACCAAAGCGGAAAGAGGACTGCGCCACGATATTCTCCAGCTCAGCCGACACCGCGAGAAGCGATTGCAACATGACCTCGGGCTTGCTCACCGATCCGGCCATGTCCGACAGTAACGCAGTGAGCGTCTTGTCGATTGCTCCCATCTCCGGGCTGAGCTCCCGTGCCCGGTGCAGGCCAAGCATCGACATTGCCTTGTAGGTCTCGATCTCGCAAAGTCCCTGCACGACACGCCCTACCTGCCGGTCGCCGATATCAGGCCGAGCGAAGACGGCAAAACGCATGTGACCTGAGTGATCTATGCGGAAATCTCCCGCCAGGACCAGTCCGTCGTCCAGCGCACGACTGATGGCCAAGCTCTCGGGTACAAACCAGTCGCGAGTCTTATCAACGATTCCTTCGTCACTCTCAGCCACCTCCACACGGATCAGGGCAGAGGTGACACGCGTGCCCGGTGACGATGCGAGCCAATCCTGGGGAAATACCGCAAATGTTTGCGCATCGAAGGGCCGTTCTGAGACTCCCTCGCCGAATATCGTGTAGGTCACGAACTCAGTGTGGCTTTCCCACTTCAGCGAGTGTTTGCCGATCTGCCCAGAATAGTGCGTTGCACCAGGCTGCGGGTGCGGTGCCCCGAAGCGATCCAGCAGAGCGATAAGGTGTGTACGATCCGCCTCCCGGTCTCGCCCACGCGCATTCCGCGCCGGCTTTATGGCCAGATAGGCCGCCCGGCAGGGTGCAGCGACAACCGGAAAGGGTCGCGCATGAAGCTCATTGGCTATGGCGTAGCGTAGCGGGTGATCGGCGATCGGGGTCATGTGGCAGCTGCGGGAGTACTGATTCAGGCAAAGTATACTGGCACGAATACCCGAAGGCGATCAGAATCGAGGAACTGAATAGATGACGTATTACTGTCGATCGCATGTCTGAGACTTCTTCAAGGAACATCGATGATAGCGACATCGAGGTTTCAGATCTGGCGGATTCACGAGTGCTTTATGTCAATGGATCGCGCAGATGATGAATCGCATCAAGGCGATGGCGTTGGCCCTCATAGTGTGCTTCATCCTGCCGATGAGCCCGAAGGATGCTGCTGCGACGCATCCTCTATTACCGTGTACTTCCTGAAACCCGTATGGATTCCGGATTGCGCCATTCTCTCTACGTGGGAACTGGTTATGCAGGCCTGGCACTTGCTGTCATCCTGGCAGTCGTGACACTTGGAGTGGGCTGGAGCAATCT
>JABDKN010000301.1 GCA_013002205.1 Granulosicoccus sp. | reverse complement strand
CAACGAGCCATGGGGTCGCGGCTGCACTGGCAGGCAGGGCCCTGGAAGCTGCAGGATACGCGGCGTATGCAAGCGTATACTCCTATGCAAGTCATGCTGTTGCCGACTTATCTGCATACGCAACTGAACATGATTGGCAGATCCGGAAACTGAAAATGCTGGCAAAGGACCTGAAAAAGGATACAACCAACACAGTGAGAACCGGGAGAGGCTCTACCATCTAAGTCTATTTCACATTCATGGCGCGATATTCTGATTAAATCGGAACAAATTGTCGGGGTCGTAACGGCGTTTGGTTTCGACAAGGCGATCGTAGTTACAACCGTAGTTATCGCGCACCCGACCGCGGTCGTCATCATCCATGAAGTTTATATAACCCCCCGGCTCGGAATAGGGGGCTACCGCGTCAGAGTAATCTCGCACCCATTTAGTGTGGGCTTCATCATCGGCTGGATTATCCGAAGCTGCCAGCACCACCATCGCGAAGCTGGCATCCCGATGCCCGAAAGCGGTGGCATCTGCAGCCACATCCTGGCAGGCACCATTGATTGGATAGAGGTGCATGGTCGAACTCACGGTCGGTGCGTTCGGTCCGTGCTGAACGTGAGTGGCAATCGCCTCGTCCGTCAGGTCCTTTACGAAGTTTCCCTTCCAGTATTGACGAATCCCAGTTGGAAACAATCCGTCGAATGCAGCATTTATGGCGGGATACGGCACAGGGCCGACCATTTCAGCTTTAACTTCGGCAACATCGTGGAAGGCTTTGAACTGACGCTCGCCCTCTGCCGGATCACCCGCCCAGCAAGCCACGATTCCAACGAACATGTCTCCATGCCTGTTCTCGGGAATGAACGGCAAAGGTGGCGCAATTTGAAATACGGGGAAGGCGCCCATCTCACGCGGTGCATCCTTGATGTAGTCGCGGTAGAACTTGAAAATCGTCTCGGTGTCTTCAACCTCGTAGAACATCGGCCCCCAGTAGACATTCTCAACCGGCCTGAGTTTGTACTCCAGCGATGTGCAGACTCCGAAGTTTCCACCGCCACCGCGGATTGCCCAGAAAAGGTCGGCATTGTCGTCCTCGCTGACCTGCAGAATCTTACCCTCAGCAGTCACCACATCCGCAGATATGAGGTTGTCCAGCGACAGACCATGGCCGCGCGAAAGATATCCGATACCACCGCCCAGCGTCAGTCCTGCAATGCCCGTGGTGGAGATCACCCCGCCAGTGGTGGCAAGACCGTAGGCATGAGTGGCGGCGTTGAAGTCACCCCAGGTCGTGCCACCCTCGGCACGAACGGTCCGTGCCCGTGGATCGACCCGGACGCCACGCATCCGCGAAAAGTCCAGTACCACCCCACCGTCATTGGTGCCGAAACCCGGGCCGCTATGGCCACCACCTCTGATCGACAGGTCAAGGTGATTGTCGCGGGCAAAGTTGACCGTAGTCATCGTATCGCCGGCATTTGCGACACGCACTATCATGGCGGGCCGCTTGTCGATCATGCCGTTGTGGACCTTGCGCGCCTCTTCAAATCCGGTGTCCTCCGGAACGATCACCTCGCCCCTTACCAGATCGCGTAACTCACTTGCTGACTTAACGCTCATGTCCTGTCCCCCCATTATTCTCCAGCCAGAGCTCCTGGGGCGGATAGCAAACGTTGCGAATTACTGGCCTAGTCGTGCGCTTGAATTTCCCAGACGGCAGATTCGCATTAGCATTCGCCGACCCAGGCCAAACTGTATATCACACAACCCTGAACTCAACATTGCTCATTGCGAAGAAACATCGGTTAGCGATTCAATAACGCGGCATACTATGCGAAAAGACAGGGGACACAATGCGCTTTAAGCAGGATGCTCCTCTGCTGCTCATTGTGATCTGTTGTGGCAAGCCGCGCGGCCAATGCTTGATTCGCCGATTCGCCTACCGAATGGCACCGCCAATGGCACTGAATCCCTGTCGGCTGGACTGATCGATGGCTGCAGCCTGGTCCATCTCCCGCGCTGACCCCTTGGCGGTAACAGGTACCTCACAGCTACCCAGTGTCAGATAGTTCAATGCAGCCGCCAGCATTCCCTCGGGAAATCCGTCCTCATCGATACCGAAATCACTGGTGATATCGTCCGCAGCGAAGCAAGTGGCAGGCACACCGCCAAACACGCTGACACCGGCCGCATTGATACCCTCGGCTTCCACGGCATTGAGTCGTAGATCGCAGCGATCCCGACCTCGCTGAACGTAGGGTTTTCCTGAGGTGACCGAGCCGATGTTGATTACCTCCATATGCGGTGCAAGGCCGCTGATGACGATTTCCGAGGCGGATGCGGTCGAACGTTGCGTCAGAAAGACAACCCGGGAAAGACTCAAATCGCCATAGCCAGGCAACAGGCGCAGATCATAGTTATTTTCCTGATACTTGTCGTTGTACTGGTAACTGTAGAGCAACTTGCCACCAAGGGTTTCTCCGCCGATCATGCTGGCCAGGATCTCGGCTATGTAGACGCGACCACCACCGTTGTAGCGCAGATCTACCACCAGGTCAGTTACGCCCGCATCGTTAAACGAGGTGAACAGATCCTGCAGCTCACGCTCAGAGGTGGACAGAAACCGATTGAAAACGAAATAGCCAACCTTTCCAGTATGAAAAGGATGCGTATACGCTGTGGCTGCTTCCACCGTATTGATAGCGTATTCAGCGGCGGTGATCTGCAGCTCGACAACGTCGCCTGTTGCCCGATCCTCTATCTGCCAGGTGGCCGTCGCTGGTGCTTCCGGTGTACCGAAGACACGTTCAATGAATCCCTCATCCAGCGCCGGGTCGTCCCAGGCCAATCCGTCCACTCCACGAATGATATCCCCTCTGCTGATTCCAGCTTGACCAAAGGGACTCTCAGCCACTGTCTGCGCTATCCGGGCATTGCCAAGGTCATCGAATCGCCAACGGTAGCCCAGGCCGAATTCGCGTCCCTGGGCAAACTGCAGCTCGGATTCAGCGGCAGCTGTCACATGACTGAAGGGATCACGCTCCTGGAATCGAATCGCCCGCAGTAGTTCTTCGGGAGACGCGTAATCCTGCGGAGTAACCACTGGTACCTGATCATAAAAAAGGTAATAGTCCAGCATGTTGTTGTAGAGCCACTGGTTCTGATAGGCCACATCGCAGCTGCTGTTCAGGTCGGGGTCGAAGGGATTGGGATCATCATCGCCAATACGACCATCAGCGTCTCCACTGCTGCCACCACAGGAACTCAGCAGCACAATCAACAAGAATGCCACTGCACGACGTAGTATCGTGAAACCGTCAACTCTAATCACGGATTCAAGCCTGCTATGGCTGCAGGGTCTACGGGCGTGACGAGAACTTCCCTGGTAGAAGTCAACCTGCATGGCGATGATACTCCCTGGTAATGTCTCTAGTAACCGTGCAATTCCCTGCTAACCGTGCAACGCCGACGACCTGATACCCTCACGTCGGATCTGTACATCCTGCGATACCCGAATCCAGAGCGGACCGGGGATCAGTGTACGCGGATTGCGCATACCACGAGCTGGCAGACTACCATTGTAAAGCCCACGGCAGCGCACGTTAAGCGCTTACTTCGCAGTATTCAACATTTCCGATCGCCATCGCTCAGCAATTGCGGAGCGATTTTACAACTCATCATCCTCCAGAGCAGCATCGACGGTGTCGACAATCATCGAGTGGCTTTCCACGTCGAACCACTCCCTGAACATTTTCAGCCCGGTCAATTCCGGCCAGAGTGACTCGTCCAGATACCAACCGTGAATTTCACTTTCGAACAAGGCACGGAAGTTATCCTCGATCCAGGCCGCCACTGACGCATCATCCTCACCGTCTCCTTCCGAAATCAGGTACACCGTCCTTTCCTGATTGACGCTTTGCATCGTGATCCCCGGATCCTCCTGATGCGGATCAGCGGTGTTTATCCAGGCAACTGCAGGTGCCTTGTAACGCAGGATGACAGCGGATCGGTTGATCATGGGGCCAGCCTCAGGACAGCCCCGATCGGTACCCGCACCACGCAGGCTGAGCAGATATGTCGGCCAAACAGTAACACATCGTTATCCAGCCAATCGGGGTTCGCACATCTTCATGCTACACCACCTGAACACCCATGCTGCCAAGCCCCTCGACGCTGATCTCCATCCGGTCGCCCTTCTGAACCGGTCCGACACCCGAAGGCGTACCGGAAAGAATCACATCACCGGCTGCAAGCTCGAAATATTCAGACAGATAGGAAATCATTTCCGGCACCTTCCAGATCATCTGATTAAGATCGCCTTCCTGTTTCACCTCGCCATTGACCTTCAATTGCACCAGCCCATGATCCAGATGGCCTACGCTGTCGACCGTGTGGATGGGGCCCACGGGGGCGGATCGTTCGAATGCCTTGCCGATTTCCCACGGGCGCCCCATCTTTTTTTGCTCTCCCTGCAAATCACGACGCGTCATGTCCAGTGACAGTGCATACCCGAATACATGATCCAACGCTGAATCCAGTGGAATGTTCTGCCCGCCCGATTTCAGCATGACTGCCATTTCAACTTCGTGATGAACATCGGACGTCTTGGGCGGATACGGAAACTCACCAGAGGCATCCAGATTGTCAGGGTTCTTCTGGAAGAAAAAGGGGGGTTCCCTGTCAGGATCGTGACCCATTTCCACGGCATGCGCGGCGTAATTGCGGCCAATGCAGTAAACCCGACGAACGGGAAAGACGGCTGATGTTCCATCCACTGGCAGTGCCACGACGGGCGGCTGATCTATCGCAAATTCGGTCATGATTCCAATTCTCGAACACTCGTTTAAACAGGCAAACCATATTGGACCAATTGATTTTCAAACGCAATATTG
>JABDKN010000300.1 GCA_013002205.1 Granulosicoccus sp. | reverse complement strand
GTATTGAATGCAGATAATAGACGAGTTGCAGGATTCTTGACTGTACCAGATCCTCTGAATCGCCTCCGTAGTGTGGTGGCAGGTGCCGTTTCTGTGCCTCCTGCGAGAACACCCAACCCCATACCGGCATTTCCCGTGTGCCGTGACCCCTTACCGCTTCACGGCCATCGATGACACTGTATACCTGCACCAGTGGAAATCGACCATCGTTTGCCTCACGAAGCTCTTTCAGATTGGCAGGTTTTGTCGTCAGTACGCTCGACAGGGGTCCGTCTCCTGCGGCATCCACACCATGGCAGGCGGCACAATTCTCCACATAGGCCAATCGCCCTACCTGTACATCAATTGAGTCCTGGGCGGCAGCCGGACCACTACCATACGTGCTGGCAATGACAGTGATGGTCAGCATCAAATGTTTCAAATTCACCGTTTGCATTAATCAGTTCTCCTGTAGATTACGAGGTTATGACAACAACCTGGTGAGCTGGCTTCGGATTCTGGTTCAATCTGGCATCAACTGAGGGTTCAACTATTGATGTGTATCAAAGGCAGGGTTCAAAAGTACTGATCCAGCCGGGTCAGATCCTGGGTGTGAAGCAGTTGAACTCGGTGAGCCAGTGAAACGGCGATTTGACAACTCGATCAGGCGCGGCGAAAACACGAGCCGCAGGTGAATTCCAGGCAGACTTAACCTCAATGAGGTTTAGCGTCTCATGGAGATTGAGCATGTGAAGATAAAGCGATCATCCAGCGACTGACAGGTTGGTCTCTCTGGCGTCAGGTCCATTGCAGTCATGATAAAAGTCACTGACCGGAATTGACTTTGGTCAAGCAGCTTGCCGGCGTATAATTGTGATTCTGGAACTATCCTCGGTCGCAGCAAACGACGACGAAGGAGTTCCGGGATATTGAAATTCCAACCGCGCATTTGGGAGCGAACACGTGAGTGCATTATCCAGGGCGTTTGTCATGGGGCATCCCATTGCCCATTCACGCTCACCGTTGCTGCACGGATACTGGTTAAAAAAAATGGGAATCGAGGGAACTTATGAGCGTCTTGATATCGCGCCAGACCGGTTGAATGCGTTCTTCTCGGATTACCGGGAGACCGGATGGGTCGGTGGCAATGTGACTGTTCCGCACAAGTCAGCGGTCATCCCCTATCTCGACCGGATCGACAGCAACGCCCGTGCATTGGGAGCTGTCAACACTATCTGGTGGGACGATGGCCAGTTGATTGGGGGAAACACTGACGGTATCGGTTTCATGGATAACCTTGACGAACTGGCTCCCGGTTGGGATTCCGGTGCACGTAATTCGGTCATCATCGGTGCAGGTGGTGCAGCACGGGCAGCGGTTCATGGCGTGCTCGGTCGTGGGCTGTCGGTTTCATTGTGTAACAGAACCCAGTCAAAGGCCCAGGCACTGGCGGAGTACTTTGATGGAGATGTCAGAGCGCACAGTCTGGATGAACTACCTGGATTATTGGAAGATGCAGATCTACTGGTCAACACCACCAGTCTCGGAATGGTCGGGCAGCCTCCGCTGGACATAGACCTTGCTCCGTTGAAGCCTACTGCCACCGTCTACGATATAGTGTACGTGCCACTTGAGACACCGCTGATAATCGAGGCGAAGGCAAAGGGACATCCGGTGGTTGGTGGACTTGGCATGCTGCTCCATCAGGGCGTTCCTGGATTCAGCCACTGGTTCGGACAGACACCGACAGTGTCAGTCGAGCTGCGAAACTTGCTTACCGATGATATCGTCGCAAAATCCCCGAGCGCCTGATTGATGTTGCTTACAGATCGGTCAACTGTCTGCGAATCTCCATCAACTGTTTGTGGCTCAGATCACGATTCAATGTTGGGAAAACAGCAGCGAGCGCTGTTAGCTGGAACCAGACGAGTTGCAGCCGCAGACTCGTAGCGCACAACAGGGCTGCAAATTACCCTGTCGAGTGATGCTGTTCTCAAGAAAACCGTGCTCCAGTCGATATTTCAGCTGAACGACGGGGAGTAACCGGGCATTGACTGGCGGCAGCATGCCTGCGTGCCCATATTAGCTCGATTTTTTCGTTTTCTCTCCGACGTCGTCATCTATCTGTCGAATTACAGGAGTCAACGAGTGAAATTGAGAAGAATTGCTAGACAGGCGTCACCGGTCGCACTGTCAATATTGGTCGCCGCCTGTGGAGGGGCTGGTTCAGAGCCGGACATGGGTGCGGCTAACGGAAGCGCATCAGGAACGGACGGACTGGCAGCTGGCGAGGCCTCCGTGACCATATCCGGTCGTGTAGCCGATGGCTATATCAAAGGTGCCGTCGTCTGTGTCGACCTGAATGAGAACGATGCCTGTGATGCGGATGAACCATCTGCGTTATCCGGCGATGGTGGCAGCTATGATCTGGAAATACCAGCCGATGCCAACGATAAACCCATTGTCGCAGATATTCCTGCCACCGCGACAGACGAGGATACTGGCGCAGTGGTTGGCAAATCGATGGTGTTCATTGCCCCGGGCAACAAACCTGAATTTCTGAGTCCGATCACCACGTTGGTTCAGCAGGAGCTGCGGGCCAACCCGGCGTTAGACGTTGACGATGCGGAGCGGGCGGTCAAATCGACACTGGGTCTGGAGGATGAGTCCGTCAGCTTGTTTACGGACTACGTGGCAGCAGGAGAGAACGCAAGTGGTGGAAATGCCAATGCCGAGCAATTTCGGTATCTGCATGACACGGCTCGTGTGGTTGCCAGCATGATGAAGGATATTGAAACCCAGGTGGAACTTGCTGCGGTGGCCCAGAGTCAGGATGTCGATGACAGTGTTACGCGACAAGCCATCAGGGATATCGTGCGCAGTGAGATTCGCGAACTTCTGCCGCAAATTGCACAGCAGGTGGCTGACATCGTCAGAAACGAAGAAAACACAACTGCTGAAGGCAGTTCTACACCTGAGACGGCGTTCGATCCTGATCAGCTGGCTGTGGATTTACGGCCAACGGATTTACAGGAAAATGTCGGTGAACGAATCGATGCAGTGCGCGAACGCGCAGAGTTCGTTCAGGCTGATATTCGGCAAGTACTGAGCGATGGTGTTTACTGGATGGAACTGGACTGTAATGGTCAGCATGACGCCGATCATCAAATGGAGTATCAAGTCGATCAGCAAATTGACGTCGATATGCCCTCGAACAATGTAGTGACTGTCGATGGGCTCGAAGATGATTCTTCCGTTGAGGGTCAGGTTGACATCGGTGACCATTATGAGATGACCGGGTGTAAAGCCATGTATGGTCATGCACAACTCAGTGCCTCCGGCGAATCCCTGATTTCCGAGACCTATGTATTGGATAATGAAAATGGCGGCTGGGTTGAAGAGCTTGCGGATGACAGTGATTCACGCTTTGCAGATTATTCGTTGCTGGACGGTCAATGGAATGCGGTCACATCCGTAGGTCCAGAGGGCGCGGTTGAATTTGCCGAGGATGGCTCGGCTGTAGTCAGCAATGCTGAAGGTACGATGCAGTTGAAGGCTGCGACCCAGGAACTTGGCGGATACCCCGTCCTTCATCACTTGTGGGACGATATCAGCGACCCTTTCTGGTTCGAACTGGTTGAACCTGAAGATATGTTTGCTGCGGATTCACTTGTGCACAGGATCAGCGTACGGCAGCAATTTCATCCTTACGTGATGTTCAACCATAGACCCTATGATGTCGCTGAGCAGGATTTTTGCGCACAGTTTGCTGGAAACTGTAATGTAGTCGGAATGTTGACTGAAAATCAGAGCGAACCGCTTACATCCCTGGATGCTGTTCGACGATCAGCATTGCAGGGTGTAGAACTGACCTCCTTCTCTGGTGGATTCTCTCGAGATGCCTTGATGATGCTCAATGCTGATGTCTCTGCCGCTGGGGCTCTGCCGAGCAGTGGCAAGGTGGAGTGGCGCTTACCTGTGCATGAATCCGGTACTGACTACCGTCCCGACGGCACCCTGCCAACCGGTGAGAAATTCGAGGGAGAGTGTATTGTTCATGAGCTGCCCGACTATACGACGGCAGCTGACGGAACAGTCTCGAGCACTTCGTCAGTGGATGGGACGGCCTCTTACACGACAGCGGCTGATGGAACCGTATCACTGGAACGTGCGGACTGCGACGTGTTATCGCCCGAGGACGGTACCGTGCACACGGTCGGCGACTCGGTAGACGTACAGCCTGTCGTTATTGATGATGAGGTGACTGGCACCTTCGAACAAGACAGCAACGTGCTTTTCAGCGAGTGGAAGTTGATCGAAGTACAGGGTGTACAGATGATCGAGGTCCAGTTGCCCTTGCAGTTGCATCACGATACTGACGACAGGACTGGTGCAGCGATGTTGCTGATTGCACACGACGGCTTTGTTCGAATGGGGTCGAGATTGGCGCAGGCCCATATCGACAGGGTGCTTACCTACAATGAAGCGGCCTTCACTACATTGCTTTCAATTGTAGAAACACGCTCGAAAACTATTCAGTAGAACGACAATGCCAGGGAAGCGGTGGAGTTTATTTCAGCTCCAGGCCCGAACTTCACCGCTTCCAGCTTGTCATCGCATTCTGGATTCTCTGTCCAGGAAGTATCGATCTCCTGCCTCTGTTGCTACAGGGTGCCGTATCTATTCTGTATGAGAAGGCACCTTATCCTGTTGGCCAGGCCTGCCGTGAGTCCGGTGCCTGTCGTTTCGTACCTGACAATGTCATCCATGGCACTTTTTGTAATACTGTCAGCTTGAAACCGGGTTCGTTCCCTGGAGCCGGTGTCAGAATGGCTGCAGAGGAGGGTGAACAATGGCACATCCGGATAATGACACAGTGTCCGTCGATACCCGGCAGGAGAGCGATTCACTGGGGTTGGTGCGGATAGAGGCGACTCGCTACTGGGGTGCGCAGACACAACGATGTCTGCAGAATTTCCCGATAGGCAAGCAGCGAATGCCCATCGAACTGGTGCATGCACTGGGTACGATCAAGCTGGCTGCCTGCGAGACGAATCGTGAGTTGGGTCTGCTGGAAGAATCCCTGGCGCAAGCGATTTGCACCGCATCCCGAGAGGTTTTGCGCGGGGAGCTGGATGATCATTTCCCACTACCCGTGTGGCAAACAGGATCTGGAACTCATTCGAACATGAACGTCAACGAAGTGATTTCCAATCGCGCGAATGAGTTGATGGGAGGCAACCGGGGAGATCGCTTTCCGGTGCATCCAAACGATCATGTGAATATGAGTCAGTCCTCGAATGATACGTTTCCGACGGCAATCCATATCGCCAGTGCGTTGGTCATAGTGAACAGTCTGCTTCCAGCCATTGAGTATTTCCATCATGCCCTGCAACAGAAGGCGATTGCCTGGGACGAAATCGTAAAGGTGGGCCGTACCCATCTACAGGATGCAACCCCGATACGCCTGGGTCAGGTGTTCTCCGGTTACGCTGCACAAATTGATTCGGGCAGGCAGCGGATTTTGCGAAGCCTGCCGGGCCTATACGAAATTGCCCAGGGTGGAACTGCAGTGGGCACCGGATTGAATACACCAGCGGGGTTTGCCGAGAAGATTGCCATGCGCATCGCCGAACTGACGGGTCTGCCATTTGTCACAGCGCCCAACAAGTTTGCCGCCCAGGCCGCCCATGACTCACTGGTGGATGTGCACGCGGCGCTGAACACGCTGGCAGTTGCCTGCTTCAAGATTGCCAATGACATCCGCTATCTGGCATCGGGTCCACGTGCGGGTCTCGGTGAGCTTCTGTTGCCCGCCAACGAGCCTGGTTCATCCATCATGCCCGGAAAGGTGAACCCGACTCAGTGCGAAGCCGTCACGCAAGTGTGCGTTCAGGTGCACGGAAATAACGCCGCGATGACGCTGGCCGGCAATCAGGGCCAGTTTGAGTTGATTGCGTACAAGCCTCTGATGGCCCGGATGATGCTCGAGTCCGCTCAGCTGCTGGCAGATGTCATCGATTCATTTACTCGCCGTTGTGTCACGGGCATAGAGGCGAATACCGAGACAATCGACGAGGATCTGCATCGATCACTGATGCTGGTTACTGCGCTTGTGCCATTGATCGGTTATGACAAAGCTGCCACCGTGGCCAAGATGGCGCATGCCAATCGAACATCGTTGCGTCATGAGGCGATATCGCAGGGCTTCATTTCAGACACCGACTACGAGCGCCTGATGGATCCCAGGCGCATGACAGAACCAGGTTGATCGGGCTGCCATGGAGCTCCGGCGTCACGATACGTCAGCCCTTCGGACCGAAGAAGAACCACACTATCAGGCCTATGACGGGCAGGAACAGGATGAACAGTATCCAGAGTATTTTCTTCCCGGTTGTCGCGGTGCTATTGATGATCTTGACGATAGCCCAGATGGCAATCAGCAGAAATATGAAACCCAGAAAGCCTGATACTTCAAGTCGCACGGCAGTTCTCCAGTAGTCTGACCAGCGGGAATTGTATGCCTTGAGGCGTTGCCCGTTCTGTTTGAATCCCTGTCCTGTAAAAATTACCCATCTCAAGCTTCGCTACCTGAAGCGGAAAGGGAAGTCGCTGACAGAGTGCTGTTCGTGCAGCGTCGCCGATTGCTGTTACTTGCAGTTAAGGTAAGACAATGTTCGATTTCGAGCCAGTTCCGGGTTGACCTCGAACAGAGCAGATTTCTGCCGGCTTATTCGTCAGCAGGTAACGATGTCCTCCGATAGGGACTGGGAGAACTCGTTTGCGTAAACGGACACCGCCTTTACCAGTGCCTCTTCAGAAAACAGGCTACATATCGGGCCACACGCTCTGAAATCCATCGCGATTCGGCATCTGAACCTCCCGCAAGGATTGCGCATTTAATTCATGTGTTTCTTCAATGACGCCGCCCAGGAACAGTAGGTAGGCGCTCACGGCGTACACCTCCTCGTCAGTCAGTGTCATCGGTGCGTCAAGCGGCATGGCCCTTCGTGTGTAGTCGAACAGCGTGGTTGCGTACGGCCAATAGCTGATCACGGTTTTCACTGGTTTTTCGGTGGCAAGAGTGCCAATACCACCCACCAGGGAGTCTGCAAGACCGTCACCCCCGTTTGCGTCTGTGCCATGGCACGCGGCACATTTGTCAGCGTAAACGGTGGCACCTGATACTGCAGTACCTGAACCGGCCGGTAGGTTTTCGCCCCTGGGATCGATGCTGATATCGACGGAACTTACCTCCTCGCTGTCGATCGATTGGCCAAGCCCGGGAGATACTTCCGCTGCCTGCACCGATGTCACGTACAGACTAATGGCAATCATCAACATTCTAGCTCCAGACATTTGAGATCTCCCCATCGGTTGCAATGCCCCAGGCCTGTATAGAGTTGTTGTGATACAGATGCCCCACCGCATATTTGGCAGACCATTCACTGCGAGGCATCTGGATATTGCCCTGGTCATCATGGGCACGGCTCATCAGCACACTGGGTGATCCGTCCCAGTGCCAGGGTACTCTGAAACGCACCGGGCTCATGGGCAGAATTGGTGCTGAAAGTTCGGCGTCTGACCAACTCCTACCAGTGTCGGCAGACACCTCTACGCGTGTCACAGATCCGTGTCCGGACCAGGCTAATCCGGAGACTTCATAGAATCCCTTACCTGCCATTTTGTAAGGAAGTGCGGGGCGAGTGATTGCAGATTTGACGCCCATCTTCAACGAAAATAAATTTGCCGTGCCGTCAGGTAAAAGATCCGAGTATTTCGAGGTTTCATCTTTGGTGTAGGTTGGTGCGTCGGTGACTTTGATTCGGCGTAACCACTTTACGTGCGTATTGCCTTCGAAACCAGGTAGTAGAAGTCTCATTGGGTAGCCCTGCTCTGGCCGAATCGGTTCTCCATTCTGGAACAGCGCAATCATCGTGTCATCCATCGCCTTGCTGACAGGAATACTGCGGCTCATTCCAGCAGCATCTGCACCCTCGGCCAGCAGCCATTTAGCATTGGTGACCATACCCGCCTCATCCAGCAGTATCGATAGCGGAACGCCGGTCCACTCTGCAGTGGACATGACACCGTGTAAATGACCAACCGGCAGCTGCATGGGTTGTGAAACCAGGTTGCTGTTGAAAAGTCCATTACCACTGCATTCAATGAAGCAAGTTCGAGTCACAGTTGGATAGCGCAGTAAATCGTTGTAACTGAACTTGAGCGCTTGCCCCACCATCCCATGGACAATTAACTCGTGTTCCTCGGGATCAATAGCAGGCACGCCATTATGACTACGTTCAAAATGCAATCCGTTGGGTGTGATGACACCGTGCAAGTCTTGAAGTGGTGTTACGGATGCGCCTGATCCAGGAGCCATTTCACCGTACGGTTGTAGATGTTTGCGTTGTGCAGATTCCGTGTATGGAGATGGCTGCCCGTAGCCACGAAACGGTGCGCCAGGCGTTTTCATCCAGTCTGGTGCACTGTCACCTGTCGTTGCCGCCATTGAGGAACCTGCGGCCGTCGCACTCAGCCAGACTATGCTTTTTTGCACAAAGGCGCGACGATTGAGCAACCCGTTTCCAGCTGCATGTTCTATCCTGTTCGCTGATCCAGGTTCCATGATGAGATCCTCGTGACAAGATAGACGAGCAGAGTTAGCACTTTGAGGTTAGCATTGCAATCAGACTTTCGACTAGCTTCACAGATTTTCCGGAAACGTCTGCACCATGAAGAGTTGAAAGCCCTGACGTATGATTTCGATTCTGATGTCCAGGGCTCTGCCGTGTCGAGTCTGTATTCTCCAGCAGATTCACTACCACGTTCACTGACAATTTCTTACCAGCACAGAGCCTGGCTCGTGCTGTGTTTTGCCGATCTGTATGATGACAGCGTGTCGATCAAGTCTCTGGAGACAGTGAAACAGTGTCCATGTCCGCCCGTGCCGTATCTGACCTGTCGTTGATTCTGGCCCCGATCAGTGCCACTGACTTTTTCCGGCAATATTGGGAGCAGACTCCCATACACATTGGCAGGAATGATCCCCGACATTTTTCCCATGTATTACAACTGGCGCAGATTGAATCTTTGCTCTCTACCCAGGAGCTTCGGTATCCAGCGGTTCAGCTCATACGCCGACAAGCCCCGGTCGCGCTCTCCAGCTACGCAGACGGGGCCGACACCATCATTCCGTTGCGCCTGGCAGAGCAGTATCGTGACGGTGCTACGATCGTCATATCCCAGGCGCAACGACTGATCACCAGCCTGGCCGATTTCAGGCGTCGTGTGCAATGTGCGCTGCAGTTGCGTTGCCAGACAAATCTGTATCTGTCACCCGCTGAGAGTCAGGGATTCGATGCCCATTATGACTCGCATGACGTCTTCATCCTGCAGGTTCAGGGCAGCAAGACGTTCAATTTTTACGCGGGAGGGGTGGTGCTACCGTACGATCATGAATCCTTTGACCCGGAGCGTCATAAGGCGGGTGAACTGACGGAGAGTATCACCGTGCAGGCTGGAGATACGCTGTACATTCCCAGAGGGATCATGCACGACGCCGTAGCTCGAGACGAGGCGTCGCTGCACATCACACTGGGCGTCTACGCGCTGACGCTGCGTGACACGCTGCTGGAGATGGCTGATCGGCTGACTCACAGGGATCCGCGATATCGGTGCAGTCTGTGGAATCCTCCCGCATGGCTCGATGCGGACGGACCCGTAGCATCGGCAGCTGCAACGCCGAGGTCGATGGATGTCTTGCTGTCGTCTCCCTCGTTCCGCCTGGAAGACCAGCTGGAGGCGGTTTGCAGTCTGCTGGACGACATTGCGCTGGACAGCGCCCAGCAATGTGCAGGCAGTCTGGCCGGTGAGATGCCGGCATTCTGCACTCGCAGTGTCATCAGCTTGAAAGAGGCCGATCAGTGCACAGCGCAGCGACAGGGATCCACTGTTCGCTATCGACTTCCCGGTCAGGTGCTTGAATTCCCGGATCCACTGGGAAATGCACTCGATCAGCTCCTGCAACGGCAGAGGATGGTCGTCGGTGACTGGGATGGATTGAGTGAAGATCAACAACTGGCTCTGTGCGATCGGTTATGGCGAGCAAATCTCATAGAGCTCGACGATGTGTAGAGTCAAAAAAATGACATCATTGACGCTTTCCTCTGCTTGCAGTAAGTTGACCGCTGCAAGGACAAGCGTACGCTTGCGGAGTTTGAGACCATGTCCAGAAAACCACAGACCGATTCCGTCGTCGTCACAGACCGTTGCAGCAGGCGACAGTTCATGAGAGCTGGTGCAGGTTTCTTACTGGTCGGCGGTGCAGTGGTCGCCCATAGGCAGGCACAGGCGGCTGACTGCGATCGGGGTAGGCAGCAGAGTCAGAGTGCGACCGATCAGGACGCGGGGGAAAGTGCTGATCCCAAAGGCTGTCAGAGCAAGAACATTATCTCCCAGCATCAGCCGGAACGCACCGGCGGAGTCAAGGTCGCCAGAATCAAGGCCGGATGAACGGCTGAACGAGCCGTGAGTTCACCCGCGCAGGTTCAGGCAGCCCAGGTCTGCCGCGCAGGATGATCCTTCGGCAGCATCGCCAGCCTCGACTGGTACACCCTGTTCAGATCGTCAAGTTGCGCCTGCGCATTGACCAGTACTTCCGTCAGTCTGGCGGGAACCGTGGCACTTCCATCTTCTCTGTGGACGAAGCGAAGCCGACAGATTGCCGACACCACTGATCGCGACATGCGCATGGCAATTGTGGTGGAGAGATCGCAGGGGAATTCCGGGAGGCAGAATGACTCCATGAGTGCCAGTTCGGTGTCGATCAATTCGATAAGTGCGCTCTCCAATGCCTGATCGTTATTCTGGGACATAGAACAGTTAAGTAGTTACACGGATGAGGTAAGACGACAGCCGGGGAAGCCTACCTGTTCTGACACGAAAGATATCCCGACTGCTTGGCACAATCTGAAGTCGATTGCGTGTTATTTATAATGCAAGAGCGGCACGCGCACTCTGTGTGGTCTTTGTGGCCGCGCGTAACCTCAGCACAGGTTACATCCGGTTATGCAACTGTGCAGTTGATACTGCTGCTGCCGATACCTGCATACATGCAGGAGATCAACGCAATGTTCATGCATCAATGCATACATGGAAAGAATGAGTCGCTCGTTCAACGTGTTGCGATGCCCGTCCAGGCAGGCAGCACAGTTATGCATTCGTGCAGGGTAGCTGCTGCATGCATGCAGGCAGGCTGAGCATGCAGGCTTTCCGTTGGGATAACTTTCAGTACGTTCTGGCTCTTCATCGCTGCGAAACCCTGTCCGGCGCAGCCGCGTTTCTCGGAGTCAATGAGACGACCGTGTCCCGACGACTTGCACAGACCGAACAATACCTGGAATCCCGATTGTTCACGCGGCGCTCAACGGGTTGGGTAGCAACCGAGACCTGTCAACGACTCATCATGCGTCTGGAGCGTGTGAAGGGTGAGCTCGATGAAGCGCAGGCTGAGTTGTCCGAGTCCAGAACGCGGGTTTACGGCACGCTGCGCATTGCCTGTGAACCGATCCTCATGAACAGGATGCTGGTGCCGGGACTGAGCCTGCTGCTGGACCAATATCCCGATCTGTCGTGTGAACTGATCTCGTTGAACAGGAACTCGCCGAAGAGTGACGCCGACGTTGCGGTGTGCTTTGCTGCGGATTCTTCAGCTGAATCGTACGAAAGCATCACCCCGCCTACAGTAGTGGTCTCGCCGCTCGGACGTCTTCAGCTTGGCCTGTTCATGGCCAGTGGATCAGTCGCCAATGATTACGTGAGTGAGCGCAACGACAATGGTCCGTTACGCATCTCGGTGGACAGTCCCGAGACTCTCCTGTCATGTGTCAGGTCCGGGCTGGGACAGTGTGTACTGCCTTTGGGTGTCGGATTACGGGAATCGCAGCTTGTCCTGGTGCA
This sequence comes from Granulosicoccus sp., assembly GCA_013002205.1. Lineage (GTDB taxonomy): Bacteria > Pseudomonadota > Gammaproteobacteria > Granulosicoccales > Granulosicoccaceae > Granulosicoccus. Next base: position 21,247 of record JABDKN010000300.1, on the reverse strand, counting down.
GACGCATCAGCCGCCCTGGTTTCGGGAGCTGATTCAGATTTCCCAGCCGGAGCTGGATGGAACGCCGCGTCTGGCTGCCTGTACCCGGTGGTTGAACGACTGTGTGCAGCGATTCGTGGATCTTTAGACTGGATAGACTGGATCGGGTGCTCGGGCGATGGAAGAGTTCCCTGTTGCAACCACCTGCGTGAAATGGCCATGGCACTGCGCATGACCCCTGTGCATCCTTAATCAATGAGTTACCATTGGGCTTTATCGATACGGAATGAGGCCACATGGCAAAGGTTGCGTTTCTGGGGCTGGGCGTCATGGGTTTTCCCATGGCAGGATTTCTACAAAAGGCAGGGCACTCGGTGACTGTCTACAACCGAACGGCCGAAAAGGCCCAGCGGTGGATTGGCGAGTACGGGGGAACAGCGGCCGCCACTCCCCGGGAGGCGGCGCAGGGCGCCGAGTTCGTGCTCGCCTGTGTGGGCAACGATGACGATTTGCGATCCGTGGTCATCGGCGAGCAGGGAGCCTTTGCCGGAATGGCAAAAGGCAGTGTCTTTATCGATCACACGACGGCGTCGGCACAAGTGGCGCGCGAGCTGGCAGAAACCGGGGCCAAATCAGGTATCGGCTTTGTCGATGCACCGGTCTCTGGTGGCCAGGCTGGTGCCGAGAGTGGTCAGCTTGCCATCATGTGTGGTGGTCCGGAGACGGACTTCGAACGGGCTCGGCCGGTGATGGATGTCTATGCCAAGGCCATCGAACATTTTGGTGGCACAGGTTCCGGACAGATCACCAAGATGTGCAATCAAATCTGTATAGCCGGCCTGGTTCAGGGCATGTCCGAGGCTATCAATTTTGCAGAAAAGTCGGGCCTCGACGCCAAGCAGATGGCCACTCTGGTTGCCAAGGGCGCCGGTGGATCCTGGCAACTGAGCAACCGTGCGGAAACGATGGTGGATGACAAGTTCGATTACGGATTCGCAGTGGACTGGATGCGCAAGGACCTGGGCATTGCGCTGGATGCGGCCAAACAGATCAACGTTGCCTTGCCAGTCACCGCGTTGGTTGATCAGTTCTATGCTGAAGTACAGCAGATGGGTGGTGGTCGCTGGGATACCTCCAGCCTGATCAGGCGCTTGCGACATTTTCAGAAGGATTGAATGGCACCTCAGGCCGCGGCTTACACAGGAGCAACAGTTCCATGAGTGAACGGACGGTCAAACTGCTTTACGGGCGAGGAACGCTGTCGTTCGAATTGCCGGCAGACACTCAGGCGACGGTCATCAACAAACCGGCTTTTCCCGTTTCGGCCCCAGCTGCAGATGTGCTGAGCCAGGCTTTGTCCAACCCGGTCGGATGCGACACGCTGGACCGCTTGTGCAAGGGTTGTCGCAGTGCATGCATTCTCATCTGTGACATCACCCGGCCGGTGCCCAATCATGTTTTCCTGCAGCCGATGATCAGAACGCTGATGGACAATGGCATACCTGCCGACGCCATTTGCGTACTGGTAGCCACTGGACTGCATCGACCCAATGAGGGAGATGAACTGGCCGAACTGGTCGGTGATCCCTGGGTACTCGACACGGTCAAGGTACGCAATCACTTTGCGCAGCGAGAGGATGACCATGTCGATCTTGGTGTAACGGCCACACGTGGTACACCGGTAAAGCTGAATCGGCGATTTGTCGAGGCGGATCTGCGAATTGCCACCGGTCTGGTAGAGCCACACTTCATGGCGGGCTATTCCGGAGGTCGCAAGGTAATTGCCCCGGGCGTGGCGCATCACGAGACCATTCGGACATTTCACAGTGCGCGTTTCATGGAAGACCCGGCGGCCACGCAGTGCAATCTGCAGCACAATCCCTTGCACGAGGAGCAGTTGGAAATCGTCAGGATGCTGGGTAATGTGTATGCGCTGAATACCATCATCGATGAACAGCGTCGACTTGTGCATGCCACCTTTGGCGAGGTCATCGCCAGTCACCTGGCAGCCGTCGATTTCATTCGGGGTTTTACCGAGATCCCCGTTGGTCGCCGGTTCCACACGGTAATTACCTCGTCAGCTGGTTATCCGCTGGACCAGACGTACTACCAGACGGTCAAGGGCATGGTGACACCCTTGGACATACTTGAACCCGGCGGTAACCTGATCATCGCTTCCGAGTGTGCCGAAGGCATAGGATCGCCGCATTATCGCCAGGCGCAGGCTCGACTCGTATCGATGGGACCGCAGGCTTTTCTAAATACCTTACTGGCCAAATCCCTTGCCGATGTGGACGAATGGCAGACCGAAATGCAATTGAAGCCCATGCGTGCCGGTTCGGTCAGTCTCTATACGACTGGTCTGTCGGATGAGGACCGTGCATTGACTGGCGTGGGGCACATCAGTGATCTCGGTGCGGCCGTTGCTGACAGTATGGCTGAGCACGGAGACACAGCCGTTGCGATCATCCCTGAAGGGCCCTATGTGGTACCCCTGTTCAAGCCGGTTGCCGGGTAGGGCGCCATGGTCCCTTCCGCACAGGGTGTCGCTCGGCGTGTCCGGTAGTGAAGGCGCCCGATAAACACACCGTGTCGCGACATATTCATCTGGAGCCTGTTGGTGGGGTAGCCGGCGATATGTTCGTGGCGGCCATGCTCGATCTGCTGCCGGAGTGTGTGACATCCTGCCTCGATGATCTGCAGGACTGCGGTGTGATGCAGCACGTCAATGTCGCGCTGGTGCCGGGACTGTGCAAGGGACTGTCGGTCAAGCGCCTGCAGGTTGCATTGACTGATCCGCTGGCGCAGCGGACGGGCAAATACCGGGATCTGCAAGCCTGGCTGGCAGCCAGCGCTTTACAGGATGATGTGAAGCAGCGTGCGCAATCGATCCTTCTCAGCATCGCCGAAGCAGAGGCTTACGTGCACGGTGTCGATGTCGAACAGGTGCACTTTCATGAAATTGCCGACTGGGATTCCATTGTTGATGTGGTCGCGGCTGCCAGCGTCATAGAGCGGGCTGGCATCTCGGGCTGGAGTTGTGCTGCCCTGCCACTCGGCTCAGGGCTGGTGAAGACCGCTCATGGTCTCCTGCCGGTTCCAGCACCTGCGACTGCGTGGCTGCTGAAGGGGCTCAATGTCCGCGATGACGGCGAACCTGGAGAGCGGGTAACACCGACCGGTGCTGCCATCGTGCGGCACGTACTGGGTATCAGCGGCGGCGAGATGGCGCATTCGATTCACCCTCCGGAGGGTTGCCTGTCGTCGGTAGGCTGCGGGGCGGGTCAGCGCGAGCTGCAGCAACGGCCCAATGTATTGCGCTGCCTGTTACTTGAAAAGGTTGGGATCTCCAGCGAATCGGTTCAGCAGTTTCCATACAGACCACTGCCGGTAATGGGGCAGATCGTCGATGCTGTGATCGAGTTGAGCTTTGACATCGATGACATGACTCCGGAAGAATTGTCGGTATCACTGGATCTCATTCGTTGCAACCCGGGTGTGCTGGATGCCGGTTTTCACCTGGCCATGGGAAAGAAGGGGCGTCCCGTGTTCACGGTGAATGTACTGTGCCATCCGGACGCTGAATCTGCGGTAAGCACCTGTTGCCTGGAGGAGACCACGACTCTGGGCATACGTATCCAGCTCATACACCGGCGTACGCTGGAAAGGCGACAGCAGACGGTTGACGGCGAACACGGCAGTGCCGGAGTCAAGTCGGTGACGCGCCCTTCGGGTGCCGTGTCTGCCAAGGTGGAGAGTGATGACCTGGCTGACCTGCCGGGTCTGGCTGCCCGGCGCAAGGAGGCAAGTCGGCTTCGGGAGCGTTTTGAATCATGAGTCCTGCTGCGGATACCGACACCATTTCGGCAGTGGCACTGGCGGATGCTCTTGCCCGGCTCAATGCAATCCTGTCCCGTTACCCGCGGCTTGCGGTGGCCGTCAGTGGTGGGGTGGACAGCATGACCCTGGCCTCGGTGGCTTATGCTGTATTAGGCGATAAACTGTTGCTGGTTCATGCCCGATCACCGGCTGTTCCCAGTGACGCCAGTGAGCGGGTGGAGGGCTATGCCCGGCGACTCGGCTGGCCCCTGAAACTCGTTGATGCCGGTGAATTCGCCGATCAGCGTTACCTCGGTAACCCGGTAAATCGCTGCTATTACTGCAAGAGCAATCTGTACGCACGGCTGCGTGATGTCTGGGACGGCCCGATTGCCAGCGGCGCGAATCTGGACGATCTTGGTGATTATCGGCCAGGCCTGGTGGCAGCGCATGAGAAATCGGTGGTGCATCCGTTGATAGAGGCGTCCATCGACAAGCGGACGGTACGTGCCCTGGCCCGGCATCAGCAGCTGGGCAGTGTCGCGAGTTTGCCGGCACAGCCCTGCCTGTCCAGCCGGGTGGAAACCGGGCTTGCAATCAGCGTGGATGACCTGGTGTTCCTGCACCGTGTGGAACGCTATATGACCGACGTCCTGGGCCCGGGTGACCTGCGTTGCAGAGTTACCGCAGCCGGGATACGTATCGAGGTGGCGGATGCGATCAAGCGTGCAAACGTGGATCGCTGGAGTGCCGTGTGCAGGGAGGTGGAGAACATGATCGCCGCCGACGGACGAGAACTGGCGGAATTTTCAGTCTATCGTCGCGGCAGTGCCTTCCTGCACGAATCGGAGGATACACGTGACGGATGATGTACGCATCGACTGGCATCGATCCGCTCGCGCAGGTATTCCCGAAGTCGTATTTGCCGAGAGCAAGTGTGCACAGCAGTTGATGGATATAGCCGAGCAGCACATCGCGCGCAGTAACACGCTCTTCATGACACGTGTGAGTGCCGACAAGGCTCGTGCACTGGCGATGCATCTGCCGGGCAAGGTGCATGTTCACGAGCAATCGTGCACGGTGTTTATCGGAGAGGAGCCGCTGACGATGGGTACGCACGCGCGCGTGGCAATCGTTGCGGCAGGCACCTCGGATATGCCGGTAGTGACTGAAATCGAGCAGAGCCTGCTGTATCTGGGCGAGGATTCACGGCGATATGTAGATGTCGGTGTCGCCGGCCTGTGGCGATTGACAGAGCTGGCCGATGAATTATCTGCCTATTCCGTGATCGTCGCTGTTGCGGGCATGGAAGGCGCCCTGTTCAGCGTTCTGGCAGGGCTGGTTCCGGCGCCTGTCATTGCCGTCCCGGTATCGGTCGGTTACGGCGTCGGCGAAGGCGGGCATGTGGCACTTGGCTCTGCGCTGAGCAGCTGCTCGCCGGGTATCGCGGTGGTCAATATCGATAACGGTTTTGGTGCTGCTGCCCTGGCCGTCAAGATGCTTGGCGCTGCAATTACTCGATAATCAGATGGTCAGGGTCGCGTGAGGGCTGCTGATTCTGCACCAGTGGTTCACGCCCTCCGCGCAGAATGCTGTTGCCTTCATAGACGGTTCGCTGATCGATGGGAACCGGGTCCAGCCAGTCACTTTCTTTCATCTGCCCGCTCTGGGAATAGGCGTCCAGTGCGTTCTGGTAGCAAGCCAGGCGAACGCTTTCTTCGGGTATGCCACGCTCAAGTGCCAGTCTTGCAGTTTTGGCAACACCCAGCGGCTCAGAAATTCCCCAGTCACAGGCGGAGTCGACGATGATGCGCTCTGCACCATACTCTGCCAGGATGCCGACCATTCTTTCATTACCCATCTTGGTGGACGGATAGATGGAGAATGCCGCATGGAATCCGCGATCCAGCACTTCACGAACAGTTTCTTCATTGTTGTGGTCGATCACCACCATGGACGGATCCATGCCGTGTTCGACACAGACGTCCATCGAACGACTGGTGCCTCTTTTCTTGTCACGGTGCGGTGTGTGTATCATGACGGGTAGTTCCAGCTCTTTGGCCAGCTCCAGCTGTTGCCGGAAATATCGATCTTCCAGTTCGGTCTGCTCGTCGTAACCGATCTCGCCGATGGCTACCACCCCCTCCTTGAGCGCAAAACGCGGCAGTATATCCATCACGGCCTCTGCCAGTTCTTCGTTATTGGCTTCCTTGGAGTTGAGCCCGATGGTGCAGTAATGGCGGATACCGAACTGGCCAGCCCGGAAGCATTCGAATCCGAGTATCGAGGACAGATAGTCGATGTAACTGCCGACACTGGTGCGTGGCTGACCGAGCCAGAAGGCAGGCTCGATGACTGCCACCACTCCCGAGGCGGCCATCGCCTGGTAGTCCTCGGTGGTACGTGAGATCATGTGTGCATGAGGATCGATGAACATCATGGCAAGTCCGCAGTCCCGTGATGACACTCCGCCAGTTCACTGGCAGAGGTGGTTGTCTGTCACTGTAGTATAGGTAGGTGTCTGTCGCTGTGCTCAGGTGTCCACGATGGAAGGCAATCGGGCGGCCGGTGGCGTATTACGACTGCGGGTGGAGGTGACCTTGCCATCGATGATGGTCATGCCGATGCCCGGCAGATTGCCCTGCCGGATACTGTCCAGCATATCAGCCCCCGGCGAATGCTGCGCCTGATCCAGAATGACGAAATCGGCAGCTTTTCCCACTTCGATGATGCCTGTATCCAGCTTGCGCATCCGTGCCGTATTGCCGGTTGCGAAGCAAAAGGCTATCTCGGCTGGGACATCGCCAAGGCTTGAGAGCATGGCGATCAGGCGCAGTATTCCCAGTGGTTGCACACCGGAACCTGCGGGTGAGTCGGTGCCGAGAATGACACGTTCTGACTGCTCGATCTCGAAGGCCGTGCGCATGGCCAGCAGGCCAGCACGCTCATTGCCGTTGTGGACGATCTCGATACCGCGCCGACACCCTTCGCACAGGCAGCGTATCTGATCGTCAGGCAAGGCGGTGTGGCCACCGTTGATATGACCGATGATGTCCGCGTCCGCCTCCAGCACGATGTCCTTGTCGATCAGGCCTGAACCCGGTATCGAGGGACCACCGGTATGAATGGTGGACTGAATGCCGTACTTTCTGGCCCATTTGACCATCTGCGCGGCCGTTTCTCCGGCCTTGACCGATCCCAGGCCCACCTCCCCGAGCAATTTCACTCCTGCCTCGGCCAGATCCCTGAAGTCGCTCTCCAGCATGCCTTCTTCCAGCACCGGTGCTCCCGCATGCATTTTGACACCGGATGGACGGAAGTTCTCGTACCAGCGCTGTGAGGCAATGGCCATGGCCTTGAGACCCACGATGTCTTTAGGCCTGCCCGGCACATGGACCTCGCCAGCCGAGATCATGGTGGTCACCCCGCCGTGCAGGCAGGAATCAATCCAGTGGATCTGTTGCTGCCGTGGTGTGTAGTCTCCGATGACCGGATGAACATGACTGTCGATCAATCCGGGTGCGAGCCAGGTATCGGCAGCGTCGATGGTGACGTCTGCCTGATCGGTATCCATCTGCCGTGCATGACCTATCGCACTGATTCGCCCATCGATGGCTACCAGGCAATCACCCTCGAGCAGTGGTGATTCGAGCTTGCCGGAGAGGATTCGACCGATATGACGAATGACCAGTTTTTGCCGAGTGTCTGCCATGATGCCTGCCTCTGGCGTGCCATTGAAAAATGACAGCGCTGCCCGATTTCCTGACCGCCCGTGTTGGTCAGCATGGTGCATGGGCGACGCCGTTCGTCCGCATCGGTACGCTTGACCTTCCGCAAGGATACGGTATAACTGTTCGCACACGCACGGCTTGTCGACGAGAATACCTGCCGGCAAGCCGTTTCGTAAAGCGTGGATCAACACCGCATGCCGGTCAGGCCGGTTCCGGCCAGTGGAGTGTTTTTGTAATGCACGATGTTGTCATCCGCAAGATGGGATTGAGTGTCGAGGAAATCTTCCACGAAGGTGGCAGTCCGGCACCCGATCCACTGGTTCGTGCTGCTGCCCTGGCGGTCATCCACAATCCTTTTGCGGGTCGCTACGTGGCGGACATCGAAGGGTTCATGGACGATCTGAAGCCGCTCGGACTGCAGATGGCCGGACGTCTTGTCGACGTACTTGGCGGTGCCGATCGGGTGCAGGGATATGGTAAGGGTGCGATCGTCGGTAGTGCCGGGGAGATCGAGCACGGTGCACTCTGGCATGTGCCGGGTGGGTATGCCATGCGTGAACTGCTTGGTGACGCCAGGGCAATCGTGCCTTCGACCAAGAAGGTGGGTGCCCCGGGAACACGACTCGATGTACCCATCACGCATATCAATGCGTCCTATGTGCGCAGTCACTTCGATGCCATGGAAGTGGGCATCAATGATTCGCCCCGCGCGCACGAATTGTTGCTGGTCCTGGTCATGACATCCGGGCCGCGTATCCACGCGCGCGTGGGCGGCTTGCAGGCTGATGCCATAGAAGGTAGGGATGGCTTGCGCTGAAGCCGCTCGCGACACCGGGCCCCAGGCCTGGTTGCTGTGCGCCGGCAGTCAGGCGGGGCACAGGGTCGACGTAATCCGTGATCGGCACGCCAGTGATCGTCTGCATCTGCAGCACGGCCCCATCGATCTGATCATCCATGCCGAAGGGAAATTGCAGGAAGTGCAGGCAGCCTACCGTCAGGCAGGTAGTGCCTTTGCAAGCGTTCTGGAGACTCTGACCAGTCAGCTTGCGCTGTTGAGGCGGCCTCTGCTCCCCGGCAGCATGGCCGCGGAATTTCGAGGAGGTGTAGCCAGGCGGATGTTTGCCGCCGCTGCGCCCTGCCGCCACGAGACCGTGACACCGATGATTGCCGTGGCAGGTGCAGTTGCCGACCACATACTGGCTGCGTTACTGGACGGCCGGCAGATAGAGCGGGCACAGGTCAACAACGGTGGTGACATCGCGCTGTTTCTGTCGGCCGGTACCTCGTATCGCATTGGTATCTGCGCGTCGCCGGCCTCAGTCCGGCATCCGGATGTCATTACGCTACAGGCAGGTGACGGACTCAACGGTGTCGCCACCAGCGGTTGGCAGGGTCGCAGCCATTCCCTGGGCATTGCAGATGCAGTCACCGTCATTGCCCGCACATCGGCTGAGGCGGATGTAGCGGCCACACTCATTGCCAATGCCACGAATGTGCATGCCCCGGAAAAGATCGAACGGATTCCCGCGTGTTCGCTGGCAGCGGACTCCGACCTGGGTGATCGACCCGTTACGGTGGCAGTGGCCGCTCTGTCCGCCGCAGAAAAAGATCAGGCGCTGCGCGCTGGCATACTGGCAGCGCGCCGATTGCTCGACCGCGGGCTGATAGCCGGTGCCTACCTGACACTGCAGGACCAGACAGCCATCGTCGGCAGGCCTGCCGATACTCCTCCAGCCCACTTGCCGGGAATAGGAACATGACGACAGCACGAATCCGCAAGCTGGTCACTTTCATGGATGAGACTCACCGTGAGATGGGACTGAGCATCGATCCGCCGACCCGCCGGGCCGCCGCGGTCGCTGTCATCGAGAACCCATACGCGTCGCGTTACGTCGAGGATCTCGAAGCGCTGATGGTCATCGGCGAAGAGATGGGAGCCCTGCTCGGTGAACGATGTGTGAAGATGCTGGGCATCGAGCCCTCGCAGGCGCAAAGCTACGGGAAAGCAGCCATGGTGGGAGAAAACGGTGAACTCGAACACGCGGCGGCCATCCTGCACCCGCGCCTGGGCAAGCCACTGCGTGCAGCGGTACACAAGGGTGCAGCCCTGGTGGCATCGAGCAAGAAGATGGGTTCGATGGGGCAGGTCCTGGATATACCATTGGGGCACAAGGATGCAGCGTATGTGCGCTCACATTTCGATGGCATGGAGGTTTGCGTGAATGATGCCCCGCGGGCCGATGAAATCATGGTCGCGGTGGCCGTCACCGATTCAGGCAGGCCCTTGCCCAGGGTGGGTGGTTTGACTCACGAAGCAGCCGAAGGCAGGGATGGACTCAGATGAGCTATGTCAGAAACGCCTGGTACGTTGCCGGATGGTCTGCAGAATTCTCGCAGGCACTGACACCCGTGGTCATTATCGAGCAGGCGCTGGTCATGTACCGCAATTCTGTCGGCAAGGTGATAGCGCTGGAGGATCGCTGTCCCCATCGCCTGTTGCCGCTGTCCAGAGGCAAGCGGGTGGGAGATGATGTCCAGTGCGGGTATCACGGCATGACCTTCAACGCCGCGGGGCAATGCGTGCGTATCCCGGGTCAGGACAACATTCCGTCGACAGCCTATGTCTCGGCTTACCCTGTCCACGAAAAAAATAATATCGTCTTTGTCTGGATGGGTGACCCTGGCAAGGCCAGCATCGATGACATTTTCGATCTGCCGCAGTTTGGCAGCCCGGCGTGGCATGCACATCAGGGTGATGCGCTGCACCTGCAATCCCATTACCTGAATGTGGCGGAAAACCTGGTGGACCCGGCGCACGTGAGTTTCGTTCACCCGACAACCCTGGGAAACGCCGCCAGTGAGGATGTGCCGGTACAGGTGGATACCGATGGTGAGGTACTGGTGGCCTGGCGCTGGATCAGGAATGCACCGCCAGTCGGCTTTTTCCAGAAGTTTGGTGGTTTTTCCGGCAACGTGGATCGTTGGCATTACTATTACCTGCATCTTCCGTGTACGGCCGTGATCGATTTCGGGAGTGCGGATGTAGCGGCTGGGCTGGTTGAAGATCAGCGAGATGAGGGGGTGCGGATTTTTGCCCTGCATTTTCTGACACCCGTCAATGAGCACTACACCATTGACCGCTGGATGCACCTGCGCAATGCTGCACTGGGCGATGAGCAGGCCTCAACACAGATGGATGCATTGTTCCGCACTGCGTTCGATGAGGACAAGGCCATCCTGCAGGCGATCGACGAGGCGGAAAAACGGCCGCAACCACGGCGACCGATCCGGCTGGCCATAGACAAGGGACCCGCAGTGTACAGACGACGTATACAATCCCTGATTGAATCTGAAATTGCCTGACCGAGTTGCGTCAGGATTTCATCCCGTGTCGAGACCGTTCGCGGTCCGGCACCGACTACATGGCCAGGTGCATTTCGAGGCCAGCGGAGAGATAAAATGAAAGAATCGAGCAAGCTGGCAATGATCTCGACTGTGGCAAGCCTGGCGGTATCCGTACTTGTCGGGATCAGCACCACGGCCATGGCGGCAGATGCCATCAGGATTGGCGAGATCAATCATTACAAGCGCATGGCCGCGTTTGCCGAGCCCTACAAGAACGGTGTGGAGCTGGCGCTGTCTGAAATCAACGAAGCGGGTGGGGTCATCGGCCAGCCGCTGGAATTCATCTACCGGGATGATCAGGGCAAGCCGGGTGAGGCCATCAAGATTGCCGAAGAACTGGTCAATCGCGAAGAGGTAGCCATGATCACCGGCTCCATCCTGAGTAACGTCGGTCTTGCGCTGTCCTCGTTTGCCGCCGAGAAGAAGGTGATCTACCTGGCCGCAGAACCTCTGGCCGATGGCCTGGTCTGGGAGAAGGGCAACGACTACACGTTTCGACTTCGTTCGTCCACTTACATGCAGGCCGCCATGCTCGCAGAGCAGGCGGCAAAGACAGATGCGATCAAGTACGCCACCATTGCACCCAACTACGCCTATGGCAAGGACGCAGTGGCGGCCTTCAAGAAAGCCCTGCTGGCCCTGAAGCCCGAGGTGGAGTTCGTTACCGAGCAATGGCCTGCGGTGTTCAAGATCGACGCAGGTGCAGAAGTACAGGCGCTGGAACGGGCCAAGCCCGATGCCATCTATAACGTGACCTTCGGCGGTGATCTGGCCAAGTTTGTCCGGGAGGGTACGACCCGCGGTCTTTTCGAGGGTCGTCAGGTGTATGGCCTGCTCACCGGTGAGCCGGAGTACCTGGAACCATTGGCAGATGAGGCGCCCGAAGGCTGGGTAGTCACCGGCTACCCCTGGTATGACTTCGAGGATGGGCCCAACAGGGTATTCGTCGACGCCTATCTGGCGGCCTACGACGAAAGCCCCAAGATCGGGTCACTGGTGGGGTACATGACTGCGCAGTCGATCGCCGCGGCCATCGGTCGGGCAGGATCGCTCGAGACTGAAAAACTGCGCCAGGCATTCATTGGTCTTGAAGTGGACACACCGGTCGGCCTCATTACCTACCGCGAACAGGATCACCAGTCGACCATGGGCGCATTCGTCGGCACCACCACCGTACGGGACGGTGGCGGGGTCATGGTGGACTGGACCTACCGCGATGGCGCCAACTATCTTCCGTCCGATGAAGAGGTCGCCCGTATGCGCCCCGCCAGTCAATGATCCGGTACGCAGGCAAGTCAGGTGATATCCCCTCGAATTGACCAACTTATCTAGACTTGCCGCATGGGACTGTTCATCGCCCAGCTTCTGACCGGGCTGGCCAACGCTGCCACCTTGTTCCTGGTGGCCTCAGGCCTGTCGCTTATTTTCGGTGTCACCCGCATCGTCAATTTCGCCCACGGTTCGTTCTACATGCTGGGGGCATTTGTCGGGTATTCATTGATGCAGGTGTTGCCCGGTGCCGTCGGATTCTGGGCATCGGTGCTGTTGACCGGCCTGATCGTCGGACTCATCGGTGTGATCGTCGAGATGCTGGTACTCAGGCCTGTCTACAGAGCGCCGGAACTTTTCCAGCTCGTGGCAACCTTCGGCGTCATCCTGGTGATTCAGGATCTGACGCTGATGATCTGGGGGGCCGAAGATGTACTCGGCCCGCGGGCTCCTGGGCTGAAAGGCATCGTACGCATCATGGACGAACCGGTGCCCACTTATGATCTTGCACTGATCGCCCTGACACCCTTTGTCCTGTTTGCGCTGTGGTACCTGATCTCCAGGACGCGACTCGGTGTACTGGTCAGAGCGGCTACGCAGGACAGGGAAATGGTCGCTGCACTGGGTGTCAACCAGGCCTGGTTGTTCACCGGCGTATTTTTTCTCGGAGCCGGTATGGCTGGTCTGGGAGGTGCCATTCAATTACCCAAGGGCGGAGCGGATCTGCTCATGGACTTCAATATCCTGGCGGCGATATTCGTGGTGGTGGTCATAGGCGGCATGGGCTCGTTGCCCGGAGCCTACATCGCGGCCGTGCTCATCTCCGTGCTGAACGTATTCGGGGTGTCCTATCTGCCTCAAAGCACACTGGTATTGATGTTCGTCGTCATGGCAGTCGTGCTGACGATACGCCCTTACGGGTTGCTCGGACGCGAAGAGGTGGTCGGCGAACATGGTCAGGTCGGAGAGCCGGAGCGACCCATCAAGCCTGCCAGTGGTCGTGCCCGAATGATGGTGGGTGTGCTGCTGGTGCTGCTGCTTGCCTTACCCATGACCGGTTCTCACTTTCTGGTGATACTCATCACGGACATCATCATATTCTGTCTGTTTGCGGCCAGCCTGCATTTTCTGCTCGGGCTGGGCGGGCTGGTCTCGTTCGGTCACGCAGCCTTCTTTGGTGGTGGTGCCTATGTTGCCGGTTTGCTGGTCATTCATGCTGAGGCACCGATGGAACTGGCGTTTCTGTTGGCACCTCTGGGAGCCGGGCTACTGGCGGTTATCATCGGCTGGCTATGTCTGCGTCTGACTGGCGTCTATTTCGCGATGCTGACACTTGCCATGGCTCAATTGCTCTGGTCGCTGGTGTTTCAGTGGGACGAATTCACCGGAGGCGATGATGGCCTGGTCGACGTCTGGCCCGCCGGTTGGCTGTCCGAAGCCAACAGCTATTTCTATTTCACGGCGATCGTCGGGGTGGGCGGTATCATTCTGCTGCGGCACATTGCGCATTCACCGTTTGGTTACGCGCTGCGGGCGTCCCGGGATTCGCAGCGACAGGCTGAGGCCACAGGCATCAACACCAAGCGCATACAGTGGATGGCCTTCACCCTGGCCGGTGCCATGGCCGGAGTTGCCGGTGCTCTGTTCGTGTTTTCCAAAGGCAGTGTCTTTCCCAACGAGATGGAAATCGCCAAATCCTTCGATGGATTGATCGTGGTATTCCTGGGTGGGGTCAAGACCCTCTCGGGCGGTGTGGTGGGTGCGGCAACGCTTGAACTGGTCAAGGACTACCTGACACGCTTCGAATACTGGCGACTGGCCCTGGGTCTGCTGATTATCGCGGTAGTCGTGCTGGCACCGTATGGCATCGTCGGCAGCTTTCGCAAACTGTTTGATCGTTACCGCCAACCCAGTGAGCCTGAGACTGTCGCTGCGGAGAGCCGTCAATGACGGGAAACGAGGACACCGCAGTGCTGTCGGTCATCGATCTGAGCAAATCCTTCGGTGGTATCCACGCGCTCAACGATGTCAGCTTCGAGGTAGCCAGGGGAGAACTGCTTGCCTTGATCGGACCTAACGGTGCGGGCAAGACCACCTGCTTCAACATGCTGATGGGGCAATTGAAACCCACGCGCGGTAACGTCTATCTGCACGGTGAGAAGATTACCGGTCGACAGCCGAGACGTATCTGGCGCAAAGGTGTCGGACGCACCTTCCAGATTACCGGTACCTATCAGTCCATGACCGTCATCGAGAACATCCAGATGGCACTGATCTCACATCACCGACGGCTGTATTCCCTACGTCCCTACGCCACTCACCTGTATCGGGATCAGGCCATGCGATTGCTGGAACTGGTGGGCATGCCGGAGCAGGCAGAACGTGCCTGTGCGATTCTGGCCTATGGCGATCTGAAGCGCCTGGAGCTGGCGATCGCCTTGTGTCACGAACCGACCCTGCTGCTGATGGACGAACCCACGGCCGGCATGGCGCCCAGAGAACGTATTGGATTGATGCAGCTGACCGCCGATATCGTCAGTGAACGAAACGTCAGTGTGCTGTTCACCGAACACGACATGGACGTGGTCTTCACACACGCTCACCGGATCATGGTACTCAATCGAGGCGAACTCATTGCCAATGGATCAGTCGAAGAGATTCGTAACGACCCGTTGGTACAGGAAGTCTACCTGGGTGGTGGCAGTGTTTTCGCAGCGAGTGATGGGCATGCTTGAACTGTCGGGAGTGAACAGCTTCTACGGCAAGGCGCATATTCTGCGCGATCTGAGCTTTTCCATTCAGGCAGGGGAAGTCGTCTCCCTGCTGGGCAGAAACGGAGCCGGCAAGACCACCACGGTGAAAACGATCATGCAACTGGTCAGGCCGGACAGTGGCAGCGTGAGTTTTCAGGGAGAGTCCCTGACCCGGTTGCCAACGCATCGAGTAGCCAAGCTGGGTATCGGTTATGTGCCGGAGGAGCGACGTATCTTTACCGACCTGACCATCAGTGAAAACCTGGAAGTAGGCAGGCAGCCGCCGCGGGAGGGTGTGTTCGAATGGACAGAGGAAATACTCTTTGACCTGTTTCCGAATCTGGCCGAGCGCCGCAACAATCGCGGCAAAGCCCTGTCCGGCGGTGAGCAGCAGATGCTGTCGATTGCCCGGACCCTCATGGGCAATCCCAGGCTGCTGCTGCTGGATGAACCCAGTGAAGGAATCGCACCGGTGATCGTCGAACAGATGGCGCAGACAATCCTGAAACTCAAGGCTGAAGGCTTGCCGGTGCTGCTGTCCGAGCAGAATCTTCACTTTGCCAGAATCGTATCGGACCGGGCGGTTATCATCGAAGGCGGCTTGAAGAAGTACGATGGCAGCTTCGCCGAGCTGGAAGCGCAGCCGGAGATTCGTGATGCCTATCTGTCGGTTTGAATCGCTACCTCTCCCGGTGGGAAGGCCCACTGTTCTGCGCCTGTCCGCCTGGAGATTGCAGCCAGTGAGCAGGTGGCAACTTGAGTAATCGTCAGTTACGTTCGCTTTCCTCAGCACTGGAAGAGCTCTCTCGATCGGCGATTCCGGTTCTTGCCGGGGGTACCGATTTCTATCCTGCCCTGCGCGATGCGCCTGCACCGGATCGCGTGCTGGATGTCACCCGAATCGCAGGGTTGCAGGGGGTGGAGAAAACTGCTGGTGGATGGCGTTTCGGAGCACTCAGCACCTGGACTGATATCCTCAACGAGCCACTGCCTCCTGCCTTTGACGGATTGAAGGCAGCCGCCCGGGAAGTAGGCTCGGTGCAGATCCAGAATGCTGCAACACTGGCAGGAAACCTGTGCAATGCATCTCCGGCTGCCGATGGCGTGCCGCCATTGCTGTGCCTGGATGCCTCGGTAGAACTTGCATCGGTTCGCGGCACTCGCATTCTGCCGCTGGATCAGTTCATACTTGCACCCCGATCCACTGCACTGGCCAGCGATGAGCTGATGATCGCCATAAACGTGCCGTCGATCAGTGACCATGCAATCAGTGGATTCAGTAAACTCGGAGCACGGCGCTACCTGGTCATCTCCATCGTCATGGCCTGCATCACGCTGGAAGCGGATGAACAGGACAGACTGGTCTCGGTGCGCATTTCGGTGGGTGCGTGCTCAGCGGTGGCCACGCGCTTGCGCAAGCTTGAACACGTTTTGCTGGGTCAATCCATCCAGGATGATCTGGTGTCGCTGGTGACACCCGCACTACTGTCCGGGTTGAATCCGCTCAGTGATGTCCGCGGGTCGGCGGACTATCGCCTGATCGCGGCCGGGCAGATGATCGGCCGATTGCTCGCCTCTGGCTTGCACACCTTGCTGCACGGAAGGCGACAGCCTGCTCAATGCGATGACACCGAGGTTGACACGTGACGCCGTTGGAACCATCCCTGTTCGAGTCCACGCCTTCCATCGGGGCTGCGCAGCCGATACGCTTTACCTGTAACGGTGCGCAGGTCGACGCCTGTGGTTCACCTGCTCAGCGGCTGTCCTCTGTGCTGCGCGATCACTGTGATCAGCGCGATGTGAAGATCGGCTGCAATGCGGGCGATTGCGGTGCCTGTACGGTACTGGTCGATGGCAAGGCCGTGTGTGCCTGCCTGACTGCCGTCGGTCAGGTTGCCGGCAAGCAGGTTGACACCCTGCGCGGCCTGGGTGCGTCAGATGAACTGATGCAACAACTGCAACGTTCGTTTCTGAGCTGCGGGGCGGCGCAGTGTGGCATCTGCACACCGGGCATGCTGATCGCGGCCGTTGCCCTGCTGAGACAGTCGCCGCAGCCTTCGGAACAAGCGGTGAAGGATGCACTGGGTGGCGTGCTCTGTCGATGTACCGGCTATCGCAAGATAATCCGCGCCGTCATGCAGGCTACCCAATCCATGCAGTCACCACTGGCAGACGGGCCACCCGCGATTCGGGCGCAGCAGAGCGCCGCGCAGCCTTCCGTGGGCGTGTCGATAACCCGGCTGGATGGCTGGCCGAAGGTGTCGGGAACGGATACCTTCGGTGACGACGTCGCGCCTGCCGATGCCCGGTTGTGCAGGTTGCTGCGCTCGCCCTATCATCACGCCAGCTTTGAACTCGGTGACCTGCAGGCCTTCGTCGAACAGCATCCGGGCATCGATTGCGTACTGAGTGCCAGTGACATTCCCGGTGAGAATCGCTTCGGTGTCATCCCGCCGTTCATCGACCAGCCTGTATTTGCCCAGCGTCATACCCGTTTCAGGGGTGAAGTGGTGGCCGCGATCATCGGCTGTGCCGACAAGGTCGAGGCGCTGTTGCCAGAGGACTTTCCCATCGTGTGGAACGAGCTTCCAGCATTACTGGATCCTTTCGAGGCTCAGCAGGATGGCGCATGCCAGTTACATGAGCACGCTGCCCGCAATGTCCTGTGCGAAGGCAGGGTGCAGTGCGGCGATGCCACTGCATCCCTTGAGAGAGCCGTCAGTCGTGTCAGCGCAACCTTTACCACCGGGTTCATCGAGCACGCCTATATCGAGCCTGAAGCCGGTTTTGCCCGTCGCGTGGGAGACACACTGGAGATACACGGCTGTACCCAGGCGCCTTACATGAACCGGGACAGTCTTGCACGGATCATGGACATGGAGCCGTCTGCCCTGCGCATCGTTCCGAGCTCGGTAGGGGGTGGATTCGGCTCCAAGCTCGATCTGTCGTTTCAACCCTACGTGGCCCTGGCCGCGTGGAAGCTCGGAGTGCCTGTGCGCATTGCCTTCACCCGGCAGGAGTCCATGCAGTCAACGACCAAGCGACATCCCGCGCATATGCAGGTTGAAATCGGTATTGACGAGGCAGGTCGGGTGTGCGGATTTCGCTTTGACGGTGTATTCAATACCGGCGCCTACGCATCCTGGGGCCCGACCGTGGCCAACCGTGTGCCCATACACGCATCCGGACCTTACTACACGCCTGACTATTCTGCGCGCACCGTCGGTGTCTACACACACAGTGCACCGGCGGGGGCATTTCGCGGTTTTGGCGTGCCTCAGGCAGCCATTGCCCAGGAGTCGCTGTTCGATGAACTCGCTGAGGCATCCGGTATGGACAGACTCGAGTTCCGGTTTCTCAATGCGCTGGACAACGGCCAACGCACCGTCACCGGTCAGCGATTCGAGTCTTCCGTGGGTATTCGCGCCTGCCTGGATGCACTCCGGATACCCTGGCAACAGGCCTTGCGTGACGCCGGCCAGTTCAACGAAAGCGCTCGCGCCAGTGGCTCGCCGCTGCGTCGCGGGGTCGGGCTTGCCAGTGGCTGGTATGGCTGTGGCAACACATCGTTGCCCAATCCATCCACTATCCGCTCGGGCATTCGTGCCGACGGTGTAGTCTGTCTGCACCAGGGGGCCGTGGATATCGGACAGGGTTCCAACACCGTGATTGCGCAGATATTTGCTGACACTCTGGGTGTGCCCGTGGAGGCGATCACCCTGATAGATCCGGATTCGACTCTGACGCCCGATGCCGGCAAGACCTCGGCATCCCGGCAGACCTTCGTCTCCGGGAATGCCGCCCGCCTGTCCGCGCTGGCACTGCGCGCAATGATTGCCAGGCATACCAACTGCACCACGATAACGCAGTTGGAAATTGCCGGTGCCTCGCTCACCGTCAATCGCGATCAGCCCGACACGGCATCGATCAGCCTGTCTGACCTGCCGGCAAATGATCTGGGTTACGTCTTCATGGCTGAAGGGTCCTACGATCCGCCAACCAGGCCCTTGGACGAAAATGGCCAGGGTGAACCCTATGCACTGTACGGATATGCTGCACAGATGGTATCGCTGGATGTCGACACCAGGCTGGGGACAGTCACCCTCGATCGCGTGACCGCTGCCCATGACGTGGGCCGTGCAATCAATCCGAATCTTGTCGAAGGGCAGATACACGGTGGTGTTGCCCAGGGGGTCGGGCTTGCGTTGATGGAGGAGTTCATTCCTGCACGCACGGAAAATCTGCACGATTATCTCATCCCCACCATAGGCGATATTCCGCCCGTTGACACTGTGATCGTGGAAGTGCCGGATCCGCATGGTCCATTCGGCGCCAAGGGACTGGGAGAACACGTACTGATTCCAACCGCACCAGCGGTACTCAATGCTATCGCTCATGCATCCGGCGCTCGTATCCGGTCAGTACCGGCGACACCGGAAAGAATACTGTCGGCCATCAACACGGGCCGGGGAGCCAACTGATCATGGTCAGATTCACGGTTGAACAGGATGAAGGGGGCAAGATCCGGTGTGATGCATGCCCGGTACTGTGCTACATCAAGGAGGGTCGAAGCGGGGCGTGTGATCGGTATGCCAACGAGGGTGGTGAACTGGTTCGCGTCGACCCGTTTACCATTTTGCAGCGTGCCGAGGGTGAAGAGGCGATGGCTGTACCCTTTCTTCTTGCAGGGGAGGAACCGCCGGAATCGACTGGGGATCTGCCCCCGGCCTGGGATGGTAATATTCTGGGTGGTCGGCAGACATTCGTTACGGCAATTGGCGCCGGTACAACCTACCCGGATTACAAGCCTGCCCCTTTTATCGTCAGTCAGCAATACGCTGACGTTGACATGGTGACGGTCGTCACTGAAGGCATATTCAGCTACTGCGGCACCAAGGTAAAGATCGACACCGACCGTCATATCGGACCGGAGCAGGCAACGGTCAGAGTCCGGGGAGAGGCCATCGGTCATGTGATGACGGGCGAGTACGGCTCGCAGATGCTCTCGCTGGGCGGGGTCAATCACCTGACCGGCGGGACTAGAAAAGAGGGTCGTATCACCTGCGAGGCATTGCTGGCGCTATGCAACCGTGATGCAGTTGACATGACTATTGACGATGGTGCGGCGCTTACCGTACAGGCAGGAATGGCGCCGGTGGTCGATGGCGTTCGGGAAAAACTGATGCGGGTCGGGTGTGGATCGGCGACCATCGGCATGTTTGCCCGGCAATGGGCCTCACATGTCGACGAGGTCGTTGTCGTCGATGATCATATAACCGGTGTGCTGTCTGAGCATCAGGCTGGCAAGCTTCTGGGGTTGCCGGCAACCGGTATCCGCATCAGGGGTCGACGCTCGACGCCGGGGCGCTATTTTCAGGTGGCCAGTCCTGGATCGGGTTGGGGTGGCACCGACATTCAGGACCCTTTGAGTATTCTGGATGAATTCAAGCCGGCTGATGCCTATGCCGGGTTGCGTTTGCTGATGGTCTCCACGACCGGGGAGCAGTGGGCGTATTTCGTCCTGGACGAGGCACTGAAACCTGTGCCCGCGCCCTTGCCGGAGACCTTGCGTGGCTCGGTTGAACGCATTGCGGAAAATTGCGAACCGTCGCTCTGCTCGGTATTGTTCATGGGAGGGGCAGGCGGTTCCCTGCGAGCCGGTGTCACGGAAAACCCGGTTGCCCTCACGCACTCTGTACGCCAGTCATTGACCTATGTGTCCTGCGGTGGAGCGCCTGCCTACGTCTGGCCTGGCGGTGGTATTACGGTAATGGCGGATGTCATGCAAATGCCGCGCAACGCGTTTGGTTATGTACCCACGCCGGCGCTCGTCGCGCCGATCGAATTCACCCTGCGAAGGGCTGACTACGTGCGCCTGGGCGGGCACGTCGAGCACATACGTTCTCTGCAGGATGTTGCAGAAAATATCGAACGTTGCGAAACTGTAGCGAACTCTTTGGCCTGGCCGGGGCATACTCGACACTTTGCCTGGGGCGTGTAAGTCTCGTCGTCACGGCCCTTGCTGGTCCACGGTCCTGGATGGGTTCACGGCCCTTGCTGGGTTCGCTGCCCTGGCTGGTAAAACCCGTGACAGTTCATGTATTTCCGTATTACCGGGCAGACTTCCTTGACTCTGCTGATGCGCCCCGAGTACAAAGGCGGCATTCTTTTATAGTGGCCTGAGGCCAGACCGACATATATATGATTAAGAAAACGATGATTCGCCAGAGCGGCCTGCTGATGCCTGTTCTGTTGGCCCTGGCCCTGGGTGCCTGTTCTTCGGACTCGAAT
>JABDKN010000283.1 GCA_013002205.1 Granulosicoccus sp. | reverse complement strand
TGATGAACACGCAGTTATCGAGAATCGCCGGCGGCTGCAGGACAGTTTTGCCCTGCCCGGACCACCACACTGGCTGCGTCAGACCCACAGTGCCGATGTTGCCGATCTTGCAGTCGCAGTGGACGATGCCAAGGTGTGTGCTGATGGTGCATGGACCAGTGAACCTGGCAAGGTGCTGGCCGTGTTGACAGCCGATTGCCTGCCGGTGGTGATCAGTGATACGCAGGGCACTGAACTGGCGGTAGTACATGCGGGGTGGCGTGGTCTGGCGGCCGGCATTCTGCACAACGCACTGGCCCGGTTCAGCGCAGACCTGCAATTGCACGCATGGCTGGGTCCGGCCATCGGTCCTCAAGCCTTTGAAGTGGGTGCAGAGGTCAGGCAGGCGTTCATCGAGCGTAATCCGGCTCATGCGGCGTCCTTCAGGTCGCGGGCAACGGCCGGGCTGCAGCAGCCCTCAGAGGTCAAATACTGGGCAGACCTGTACGCACTGGCGACCACGGAGTTGCAGCAGACGCGCACTGTACTGGTGAGCGGGGGCGACTACTGCACGCTGACGCAGGCAGAGTCGTTTCATTCTCACCGTCGCGACGGTGCGCGCAGTGGACGCATGGCCACCATTGCCTGGATGGACGCTGTTCACACTTGATCTCAATGAGACAATGACGGGCGATTTTCCGGCGGCTTTTAGAGTCTCATCGAGGCAGGCCTTAGCCAGCCGCTTCGCATCGCCGCGAAAAACCTGCCCGATAAAGGCCTGTCCCCACGATTGATGTTGAATTGATACAGGACAACACTACCTTATCGCCATCTGAATTAATGTATTGGTGTTGAGGAGATTCCAATGAGAATGGACAAACTGACCAGCAAGTTTCAGCTGGCATTGCAGGATGCGCAGTCGCTGGCACTGGGTCGTGATCATCAGTTTATCGAGCCTGCCCACCTGATGGTTGCCATGCTGGATCAGGATGGCAGTGGCGTCAGGCCACTGCTCGCTCAATCCGGTGTCAATGTCAACGGCCTGCACGTCGGCCTGGATCAGGCGCTGGACCGGTTGGCCACAGTGGAAGGTGGCAGCGGTGAGCTTCACGTGTCAAGCGAGCTGGGCCGGCTGTTGAACCTGACCGACAAGGCGGCGCAGAAGCGCGGGGATCAGTACATTTCCTCGGAAGTGTTCGTCGTGGCGGCGATCGAGGATAAAAAGAACGCGTTGGCAGAGCTGTTGCTCAGCCACGGTGCCAATCTGGAGGCCATCAAGAAGACCATCGAGGAAGTGCAGGGTGGTCCGGTCAACGACCCGAACGCCGAGGACAATCGCAAGGCGCTGGAAAAGTACACGATCGACCTGACCGAACGTGCCGAACAAGGCAAGATTGACCCTGTCATCGGTCGTGACGATGAAATCCGGCGCGCCATCCAGGTGTTGCAGCGTCGAACCAAGAACAATCCGGTGTTCATCGGGGAGCCCGGCGTGGGTAAGACCGCGCTGGTCGAAGGCCTGGCCCAGCGTATCGTCAATGGCGAGGTGCCTGATGGTATTCGCAACAAACGTGTGTTGTCGCTGGACATGGGTGCGCTGATCGCCGGTGCCAAGTTCAGGGGTGAATTCGAAGAGCGGCTCAAGGCGGTGCTGAACGACCTGTCCAAGCAGGAAGGTCAGGTGATCCTGTTCATCGATGAAATCCACACCATGGTCGGTGCGGGAAAAGCGGAAGGTTCCATGGATGCCGGCAATATGCTCAAGCCGGCACTGGCGCGTGGCGAGTTGCACTGCATAGGTGCCACGACGCTGGATGAATATCGTCAGTATGTCGAGAAGGACGCAGCGCTCGAACGTCGCTTCCAGAAAGTCATGGTGGACGAACCGAGCGTAGAGGATACGATTGCGATTCTGCGTGGCCTGAAAGAGCGCTACGAAGTGCATCATGGGGTCGATATCACCGACCCCGCCATCGTGGCTGCGGCAACCCTGTCGCACCGCTACATCAGTGACCGGCAGTTGCCGGACAAGGCTATCGACCTGATTGATGAGGCGGCTTCGCACATCCGCATGGAAATCGATTCAAAGCCAGAGGAGCTCGATCGCCTGGAGCGTCGTATCATCCAGCTGAAGATCGAGCGTGAGGCACTGGCGAAGGAATCCGATGACGCATCGGTGCAGCGCCTGGCGACCCTGGATGAGGATCTGCAGGGGCTGGAAAGGGAATTTGCCGACCTGGAAGAGATATGGAATTCTGAAAAGGCGAGCGTACAGAATGCCGCCGGCATCAAGGAGGATCTGGAGCGCGTCAAGCTGGAGCTGGAAACCGCGCGGCGGGCCGGTGATCTGGCACGCATGTCAGAGCTGCAGTATGGAAAGATTCCCGAGCTGGAAAAAGCCCTGGCTGCGGCAATCCAGAGCAATGAAGATCACGAGATGACGCTGTTGCGTACCAATGTGACTGCCGATGAAATAGCCGAAGTGGTGGCCAAGTGGACGGGCATTCCTGTCAGCAAGATGATGGAAGGCGAGAAGGAAAAACTGCTGCGCATGGAAGGCGAGCTCGGCAAGCGGGTGGTTGGTCAGGTAGAAGCGGTTAAAGCCGTCTCCGATGCGATCCGCCGATCCCGTGCCGGCCTGTCCGATGCGGCTCGACCGATCGGATCCTTCCTGTTCCTGGGTCCGACCGGCGTGGGTAAAACCGAGCTGACCAAGGCACTGGCAGGCTTCATGTTCGACTCGGACGATGCCATGGTACGAATCGACATGTCAGAGTTCATGGAGAAGCATTCGGTGGCGCGATTGATTGGCGCACCGCCGGGCTATGTCGGTTATGAAGAAGGTGGATATCTGACAGAGGCAGTACGCCGCAAGCCATACTCGGTCATTCTGCTCGATGAAGTGGAAAAGGCGCACAGCGATGTGTTCAACGTGCTGCTGCAGGTGCTGGATGATGGACGCCTGACCGATGGTCAGGGACGAACCGTCGATTTCCGTAACACCGTCATCGTCATGACGTCCAATCTGGGTAGCCACGTCATTCAGGAACTGGCCGGTGAAGAAAACTATGCGTCCATGAAGAGCGCGGTGATGGAGATCGTTGGTCAGCACTTCCGTCCCGAGTTCATCAACCGGGTTGATGAGACCGTCGTATTCAAGCCCTTGTCCAGCGAAAATATCCGCAGGATCGCCAGTATCCAGATACAGCATCTGGCACGACGTCTGGCGGATCGACAACTGGAAATGGTCATCACGGATGCAGCACTCGACCGCATTGGAGAGGCAGGTTTCGACCCCGTCTACGGAGCAAGGCCGTTGCGTCGTGAGATCCAGCAGCAGGTGGAGAACCCGCTGGCGCAATTGATCCTGAGTGGCAAGTTCGCCGCTGGTGACACGGTATTCATTGACGTGTCAGGCGATGAGCTGGTGTTCAGCAATCAGGAAGCCAGGCCGGAAGTGGCGATGGTGCACTGATCCGGCGGGTATTCGTTCGAACCGCTTGTCAGTCATACTGGGGACCACTGCCTGCGCTTCGTGACAAGGGTCTCGACGCGCAGGCACTGCGCCTGTCAAACATTATCCGGCAACAGTCAATTTAGTTTGTTGCCGTGATACCCGCTGTTGTCGCCTGCACTGCCTCTTTTTTTCGTTGTACATACGTTTCTTTGCCTTTACGTTACCGTGGAAGTCCCGAGCAGGAAACACGTTTACGATGAACAGGCGCAGTGACTCACGACGTCGTTTAACAGGCCGGGCTCGACTCCGGAGCCCCTCCCGGGTCAGCTGCACTCTGTACTTCCACGGACGATTCCAACAGGTAGCAGGCCTCCATTGGTATGGCCTCTTGTGTCTGTGCAGTGTATGTCTGTCCATGGAACTGTACGCAGCGGATTCATCGGCAGAGGCCGATTGTTGCAGTATGGCAGCGGTCACCCTGCAGGAATCTTCAGAGAACACGTCAGACACCTGGCGCATGGAGTTGATGAACAGGATAAAAGCCATCGATGCGTCACGTATCGTCATACACGTTCGTGAGCCGTCGGAACGACTGGGCAGTCAGCTGGCCTCGCTGCTGAGCGCGCTGGGTGCCAACCGGGTTGAGCGACGTGTCGTGGATGAGGTGCCACTGAGTAACCAGGTGCGCTACTTCCATCTGGTCGACCGTGAGGCTGGCGAGGTGGTCAGCGATGCCCTGGGCTTGGTGTTTGACGAGGTGGCGCTGCGGGAATTCACTGATTATCAGCCTGCGCCCTCGCCTGGGCTAATTGAAATCTGGGTTCGCTGAATCAGGCTTTTGCAAAATCTGGCGCCGTCCGGTGCGTGGCGCTGCGGTCGCCGGCAACGGTCCGCAGGCTTGGCGGAATTCCATTCAGCCGGAGGAGACAGCTGGTATAAACGGAGTTATCTGCAGGGTAGTTCAGAGCGTAATCTGCAGGCGTTGCAGAAACCATATCACGCCAACGGTACCTATCAGCAGAGAGGCAGGGAGGGAAACCAGCCGTCGGTACCAGTCTCGGTTGCCGAACCACCAGCCAGCCAGTGCAAAACACAGCAGGATGACGCTGAGCTGACCCAGTTCGACACCCAGGTTGAACGCCAGCAGCGAGCTGATGAAGTGGCCGGGACTCAGCCCGATATCGCTCAAGACACCGGCGAAGCCGAGGCCATGCAACAGTCCGAAGGCGAACACCAGGGCCAGGCGGCGTGAACGAAATTCACAGCCCATCAGGTTTTCTATGCAGATGACGGAAATCGACAGGGCGATCAGTGGCTCAACCAGACGGGCTGGCAGGTCGACGAGGCCGGTGACGCCAAGTGCGAGCGTCAGGGTATGGGCAAGGGTAAACATGCTGACTTGCCAGAGGATGGGCCTGAGCCTGGGCGTCAACAGAAACAGACCGATAACGAAGAGTATGTGGTCGAGCCCCTTGGGGATGATGTGCTGATAGCCGAGGATGAGGTAATCCAGGAATGTGCTTCCCGGCGACCTCGTTTCCCCTGGTTCAATGGCAATGAGATCACTCTTCTCTCCCGGTCGGACCAACTGGCTGAAGCTGCGCGCGGATGTGTCGATGCTGACTGACAGTGGATCGTTGCGGTCTGCCCCGGCTTCGGTTGAACGATGGTTAACTATCCGGGATTCTGCAATTGCCTCCGCTCGCAGGATGATCGCGCCATTAGCCCGAGCCCAGCGCCACGACACGGATCGCGTGCCCTCATCGAGTACCGTCGTCAGTAGCAACACCGTATCCCTGGGTAGCCGGATATCACCCACCGGAGGAATCCTCAGGGACTCAACATTCAGCGCAAGTCGTAACCCACCCTGATTGCGCAAATCTATGCCATCGAGGAACCCGCTCTGATTTTCCCTGAAGGCCTCTGCCAGAAGCTCTGGGGACATCCTGCGCAATTGATCATAGCGTTGAGCCTGTGGTGTATCGTCCGAATCCTGATGCTCCGTCGCTGTCTGACTGATCAGTGCCTCCAGATTCAGGCGAATCGATGCCGTGAGTGTGTGTTCGGCGACCCTCAGTTCGGCCACGGCAGGTCTCGATTCATGGGCGTGGGCAACGGCTGCCAACAGCAGCCCCGTCAAGCACAGCAGTATCTGAAGAATGCGTGGACGCGTCACAATGACCATCGACGGTCAGTGCCCGGTACGCTGGAAGAACAGAGAAGCCCACAGCGTAGTCCAGTGAACCGATGGCTCCTCTGAGGGCAGCATCCAGACACTGTTGACCAGGTAATCCCCGCTGCCGGAGAGTGCAAGACTTACGCGCCCATGGACATCGGTTTGCGCCGTTGTTCGCACAACCACCTCGTTCATGTCTCGATGGAACAGTTCGACCTGACGAGCAACCAGGGGCGCACCCTCGAACAGCAGTTGCAGATCAAGGGCATTCGCAGCGAAGGGCTCATTGAGGGCGATAAGCTCAAGTCGCTGGTCCTGCGCCTGCAAGGCGGCAGCCGGTGCATCGCTGATGGCGTCGCCAGCTTCAGACACCGTCTCTCTGGCCAGTGAGGGTTCGCCTGCCGAGTTATTCTGCAATGAGGACTCGGGGGAGGGTGCAACCGGGATCAGCGCCTTGCAATAGCGATAGTAATGCTCGCGGATGATGCCATCGGCCGGCCTTTCTCCCCATGAGGGTGGCAGTGCATCATTCAGCGCGTGGTACTCGATGAACTCTGAAAACTGTTCATCACTTGCATAACTGATCTCTCTCCGGGTCGTCTCAAGCAGTAACAGGTGCAGCCCAGCCTCTTCGAGAGGCATGCGAATTGCCGGATAGTCACCTAGCCTGCCATTCAATGGACGCCGTTGGTGCCTGGATATCAGACCAGCCCGGGAAAACGCCTGTGGATCGAATGGCAGCGCGGCGCCACTGAAGTTCTCACCGTTGCGCACGTCCGCCGCCAGGTGATCACCTGCCTGCCAGTGCGTGCCCAGAGGATCCAGCCAGTACTCATGCGCCAGGGCCTGAGCCCCAGGACTCAGTAACCCGGCCAGAGTCAGCAGCAGTGGCACAGCCAGGGCAGGGGCTGACAATTGGTGGATTGGCCGGCTCACAAGCTGTTTCTCGACAGCGTGATGATGGACCCGGTAAACAGCACCGGCCCTGTGGGCACAGCTTCGGGTGAACCGCCCAGCGGTTCAAGACTGACCGCAAAGAGTTGCGCTTCTTCCGTGCTGATGGGTAATGTCAGTGTCGTCGATTCCCCGGCAGTGAGCGGTAGAAGGCCTACAGAGTTCACACCAGCGTCATCCGGCTTGACCATCCATAACTCATAGGAGCGGTCTGCGTCGATGGCCGGTGGTGCCAGTGCAACGACATCCAGGGCGTTGCTGTCGGCTCTGGTGGTCAGTACCCACAGGGAATCGCGTTGCTCGTTCTGCACGATACTGACGCTGTTTACGGCAGGCACCGCCGGTGGCAGGGCTGAGCGGTCGAGTAGTTGCAGTAGCAGCGCTGCCATGGCGACTGATGCGGCGATGGCAAGACCGGCTACAGCTTTCCACAGCCTGTTTCCACGCCTGGAAGAACTTTTTCGCCTGGGATGCGGAACCGGGCCATGGTCTCTGCGACGTACGGCCCGATTATCGATCGTGCTGTCCTGTTGTTCCGGCTCGCGTAACGCTGGCCTGGTACCTTGCTCATGGAGACGGGCCAGCAGGGCAGGCAGAATGTAGGCTGGAGGCTCGATCGGCGTGGTCAGGGAGTCCAGGGGCTCCAGCCGCCGTTGCCAGGCCAGCACCTTCTGCCGAACCTCGTCATCGGCTTGCAGTATTTTTTCGAATACCTCGCGCTCTGCTCCGCGCAGTGTGCCGAGCACATACTC
>JABDKN010000238.1 GCA_013002205.1 Granulosicoccus sp. | reverse complement strand
GGATGATCTCCTCGGGCAGAACGGCGGTTTCCACATTACCGGTAGTGGTATTGAACCACTCGACACGGACTTCAGGCAGCACCAGTGCACCGGTTCGCTGAGGTATCAATGCCCACTTGACGGTTTGTTCGGCGACCAGTCCACGCTCATTGACACCCATCGCCCTGACGGGTTCCTCAGCGTAGAGGCTGACACCCTCGATGGCAGGAATGCTGATATCAGGCAATTGTGAATCCATCACCCCGGCGGCACGCAGTACCACGCTGCGAGTCATGGGCTGATCCACTTTGGCAACCGGGTCACCACCTGCCCACTGGGCATCCAGCACCACCGCACTGGCCGGCAGCCACCAGCTGGCGCCCGCGGGTGGCCGGGTCTGTACATCCAGGGTTATGGCATCGGTACGTCTGGTCAGTTTGCGTGTAGGCGAGAAAAACCCACGTACCCGTGACGGATCGGCCGGCACCGAGATATTCAGGGTAACCGGCTCTACCACCAATGTTCCGCTTTGCTGCGGAAACAGGGCAAAGCGACGCTCGGTTACGCTGTATTGCCTGCCGTCACGCGTCTCGGTCGACCGGGTATCCTCACCTATGCGCTGCACTTCCAGGTGTTCACCGCCCGGTTCGGACAGTCCACCATCGACGATCTCGACTGCCTGAAACACGCGCAACGTCATCAGCACCTGTGACTGCACCCAGGGTGTTCGCGTATCCACGGTAGCCTCGATGAAGATATCGCGACTTGCCCCCACTGGTAATTCATTGACCGTCAGGCTCAACAGTTGACTGGGGACTCCACCGACGCTGACGGCAGGCACGGTAAAAACACCGACATCCCGTGGCAGGAGTTCCAGTGCCCAGGAAACTATGCTGGTCGTGGTCGGCTGACCGTTGGCTGCGGTCACCGTACTGATCTGCCTGGAACTGGATCGCCCGACCACCTCGAAATCCTTGTCCAGGGCAGAGATATCCAGTTCCCCGTCTATACCTTGCGCAACGATCGTCAGGGTCACCGACTCGTCCCGGGAAATCGTTGATGCACTGAGTTCACTGCGAACCGTGCCCTGCTGTGCCCATACCGGCAGGCTCAGCCACACTAGCAGCATCAACAGCAGCCGGGGACGGCGCACTGTTGACCACAATTGAGCGATGCAATTACCAGGATTCAGGCGCATCACGGACCTCCGGATACTCGTTGAGATGACTTTGTTCCAGCTTTCGACGCAACAGTC
The DNA here is from genome assembly GCA_013002205.1 of Granulosicoccus sp. GTDB lineage: Bacteria > Pseudomonadota > Gammaproteobacteria > Granulosicoccales > Granulosicoccaceae > Granulosicoccus. The sequence continues at coordinate 10,403 of JABDKN010000238.1, read as the reverse complement.
CTGCCGGATCATCCGGAATACGCCGCAACAATTGCTCGGTAGCCTGCTCGCTTTCACTCAGGGGACGCTCGGCGGACCTGCCCTGCCCGGGACTGGCATTTTCAGTGCCATCAGTGGATGCCCCGTCTTCCCTGGCAGCCTCGGCAGCCAGTGCCTTGCGTGCCTGCTCGGCTGCGGCCTGCTCTTCGGCCTCGCTCCGGCCTGTCAATGAAGATTCATCCGCCGCCTGTGAGGCATCCTGACCGGCGTCAGCAGATTCATCCGGGGCGCCGGATTCACGGTCCGACCGAGTATCCGAGGATTCATCTCCCGGCTGTCCAACTGGCGCTGCATCCTGGTCTGCCGCCTGTTCACCCCCTTGTTGCTCCGACTGGGTGTCCTGCTGGTCACCGGCCTGCTCTGCGGACTGCTCTGCGGACTGCTCAGCTTGCTGGTCACTGCCCTGTTGCTGTGAGTCGCCCTGTTGCTTCTGCAACTCGACCAGCTTTTCTGCAATGGCGCGGTTATGCGCGGCATCGGCGTGTCCAGGTTCGGACTGCAGTACGGAATCGAACAGCGAGATGGCCTCCTGGTAGCGGCCTGCCCGAACATCGCTGACTCCCTGGTTGTAGCGGGCGCGATTGGCCGCCGTGATTCGGCCATCCTGTTGCAGTTGTTCAGCTCGTTCGGCAAAGCTTGCGGAGGCGGTCGCATAGTCACCGGCCTGGTAATGACCCAGGGCTTTCCAGCCAGCATCCGGCGCATCGTCGACCAGCGTCTCATGATCGCCGTTTTCAAATGCGTGGGCAGCACGCTGCTCCGGTGTCTGCCACCAGTCGCCCCACGCGGCCATGGCAAACTGTGACGGCAACAGGCAGAACAGCATCGGCACACACCAGTTCACCCACCTGTTCACGATACGATCCCGCGGCGAAAGGCAGACAACAGCAGCACGACAAGAATCCACAGGAACCAGGGGGAGTACTCTACCCAGTAGATCCTCTGCGCAACGGCCTCGTTACCATCTGCTGACACCGCTGCCTGTTGCCTGGCGTTTTCGATCATGTCCAGATCGACACCCGAAGTGCTCAACCGGGCCGCGGTGCCCCCACCAGCCTCCGCCAGTGCCGATAGCGAACCGAAATCCAGCTGCGGCACGACGATGGCACCGTCCGAATGCTGAAGAAACTGGCCGTCCGCTCCTCGCAGTGGTGAACCAGCCGCGGTGCCAACGGCCAGTACCGACAATCGATGCCCGGCCCTGCGGGCCAGGCGGGCAGCCTCGAGATCACGCTCGGTGATCGTGGCGTCGGTGATGAGGATGACATGACCAGCCGCTACTTCGGCCTGCTCGAACAACTGTACCGCCCGCGCTATTGCCAGATCCGGACGACTGCCCTGTGCCGGCATGATCTCCGGTTGCAGTGAGGGTACGAAGGCCTCGATCGTGCGGGCATCATCGGTCAGGGGACTGATGACGTAGGGGCGCTCGGCAAATGCCACCAGTGCTGTCTGCCGGCCATCGCTTCTGCGCAGCAGATCGATCAGCTTGAAACGAGCCCGGGTCAATCGGTCCGGCGCCAGGTCATCCGCCCGCATGGAACGCGACAGGTCAAACACGATGACCTCAGCCTGCTCTGCTTCGAATACGGGTAGCTCACGCTGTTGCCACACAGGACCTGCGAGCAGCAACAGGCTGAGTGCCCACCCGGCAAACAGCCACAACGGGGCTTTCCGTGATGCGGGCGCAACCCCCTCGATGACATAGGGTTGCAAAGCCGGATCAACCACCGATTCCCAGGCCGTGGTGCCGCTTCGCTGCCTGAACCAGACGACCATCATCAGCAGCAAAGGCAGAAATCCCCATAACCAGGCAGGGCGCAGCCATTCGATACCAGTGCCTGTCATCTCGTCACCGGAATTGACGCTTGACGATCAGGCAGGAGGCCAAGGCCTGCCCAACATACTGATAATGCAAGAGCGACACCAAGCGGCCAGGCGAACAATTCCCGCAGGGGCCGAAATTCATCGCTTTCCTGTTCGGTAGGCTCGAGTCGATCGATCTCACGGTAGATGTTCGCCAGCTCCTGCTGGTTTCTCGCACGGAAATACTGTCCACCGGTCGCCTCGCTGATGGCCCGTAGTGTGGCTTCGTCAAGCTCGCTGCGGCGAGCGCCGAACGGCATGTTCAACAGGCTTCCCTGCACATCAGAACCAACTCCGATGGCATGAATGCGTATGTCGTTCTGCGCTGCCAGGCGCGCAGCTTCCAGCGGTTCGACCACACCGGCAGAATTCTCACCGTCCGTGAGCAGGATGATCACTTGCGAGGATTCCGCACGATCGCGCAAACGCTTGACAGCCAGACCGATTGCATCGCCGATGGCCGTGGACCGACCAGCCAGCCCAACGGCCGCTTCGCTGAGAAAATGCTGCACGGTCTCGTGATCTCGGGTCAATGGTGTCTGGACATAGGCCTGTGAGCCGAACATGATCAGGCCCACCCGATCGCCACTGCGACGGGCGACGAAGTCCCTTGCCACCTGCTTGACGACGGCCATGCGCGTCGCACGCTGGTTGCCCGCATACAGATCCGCCTCCCGCATGCTGCCGGAGATATCGATACACAGCATCAGATCCCGGCCACTGAGCGGAACACCCACCGGTTCACCATAGCTTTGCGGCCTGGCAGTCGCCAGCAGCAGGGCAACCCAGGCAAGCGCCAGCAGCACGATTCTGATCCAATGCCGGGCTCCCGTAGTCCGTCGTTCGCTGGTCAGTGTGCCGAAAGGCTGTATGTCGGGAACCCTCAGCGCGCGTCCAGGTGATCTCCGGCGCGGCGGAAGGTAGCGGTGCACCAGCACAGGCAGAGGCAGCAACCACAGCACCCAGGGCATGGCCCAGACGATATCGCCCGACATGCTCATGAGCGTGGCTTCCGCACTGTGTAGCGGCCGGCTGCTCCGATTAACTCTTCGATGGCATCGAACAGCGATTCCAGATCATCCTGACTTAACTGGGAAGTACGCTGGTAGGGACCAGACTCGAGTAATCGTCCGACCCCCCCTGCGAACAGAGGACGCTGGCACACTTGATCCAGTGCCTGCAGCCACGCCTCGCCGTGCAGGCTGGCCACCGCCTCGCGTCCATGACTGGCCAGCAGGACCCGGCGGGCAAGTCGCGAGCAATCTGCCAGCATCGTCCTGACTGGCTGGTGCTGCACTTGCCGGCGAATTCGCCGTAGTTCGTCTCTGGCCTCGCGCAACCAGCGAGTCGCACGATAGCGTTGATAGCGCCGATACAGCAGGAACGTCAGCAACAGAAGGCAGGCCATCACCAGCCACCAGCCCGGAGCTGGCCAAGCACTGACATCCGGCAACTGAACCGGACGCAACTGCTCCAGCAGTGCCTGCCTCTGCGCCTCGTTCATGAACCCAGCTTACGTGCAGAACGGGGTAGGGGTTGACGCGATATGATGGATCCGGCCGTATCCAGCAAAGACCCATCGGTCATCGCTGTCGTGTAGTAATGCCGGTGCCGGGTGAACAGCTCCTGTAATGTCTGTTTCCGGGCTTGAAAGGCATCATGGTATCGTTGTTGATCCGCGCGACTGCCCACACGCATGATGAGCCGCCTGTGTTCGCTGTCGTCAGTCGCCGTGATGGGGTAACGGCCCGGAGCAGGCAAGGCAACGTCCAGCGGATCACAGATATGCACTGCCATGACATCCAGTGACTGCAAAGCGCCACCCAGAGCAGAATGTGCAGCGTCATCGAAGCGGTGAAAATCACTGAGCAATACGACTGTGCTGCCCGCATGTACACTCTGACGCAACCGTACCAGCGTGCCGGTAAGCTGGCTGCCATTACCGGCGGGAATTCGTAACTGGCTCTGGTGGATGGCGCGAAACAGGCTCATGAGACCACGCCTCCCGGCCTGAGGTCGTATTTCATCATGCCACTCATCGGTAAATACGAAACCGCCGACACGATCGTGACTGGCCACCGAGCACCACCCCAGCAGGGCGGCCAGGCGAGCGGCCATCACCGATTTATACATGCCGCGTGTACCGAAACGCATGCCGGCGCGGAAATCCACTACCAGCAGAACCGGACGTTCCCGCTCTTCAACGAACAACTTGGTGTGGGCGGTCCCGGAGCGTGCCGTGACTTTCCAGTCGATCATGCGGACATCATCGCCAGGCTGGTATTCGCGCACCTCGGCAAAATCCAGGCCGCGCCCCAGTCGCCGTGATACCGAGCCTCCGTTCATCGGCGCCGCACTCTTCTTCCTGACCTGTCGCTGCAGTGCTTGAGCCGCAGCCCGCAGCTGGATCAGTTCATCCAGAGAGGTACTGGCTGGCGATTTAAACCTGAAGCGCTCCCCGTCCGCAGGCTGCCCTGGCGCGCGGGTACTCACGGCACCGCAATCATCCGCAACAGGCGGTCGATGACATCGTCTGCACCGATACCGTCAGCCTCCGCCTCGAAGGAGAGCAGCAGTCGATGTCTCAGCACGTCGTATATCACTGCCTGCACGTCACCGGGGGATACATAGTCACGACCGTCAAGCCAGGCATGAGCACGAGAACAGGCATCCAGACACAAAGTGCCACGCGGGCTGGCCCCGTACTGCAGCCACCTGTCCAGTTCCACGTCATGGCGTGCAGGCTGGCGACTGGCCACTACGAGCCTGACGATATAATCCTCGATATCCTCCGCCATGAAGACTTCGAGCACTTCGCGGCGCGCCCTGAACAGATCATCCATGGCGAAGATCGACTCGTCCGAGTTTTGATCGACGTTGTCAACCGTCTCTCCGGAGCTGGCTGCCAGAGCTTCAGCCCGGACCAGTCGCAGAATACCGGCCTCGTGATTTGCCGTGGGGTAGTCAATCAACACCTGCATCAGGAACCGATCCAGTTGTGCCTCCGGCAACGGGTAGGTGCCTTCCTGCTCAATCGGATTTTGCGTTGCCATGACCATGAACGGTGCGGGCAGTGCGTAGGTATTGTGTCCAACCGAAATCTGCTGCTCAGCCATTGCCTCGAGCAGGGCCGACTGGACTTTGGCGGGAGCCCGATTCACCTCGTCAGCCAGAATCAGGTTATTGAACAGGGGCCCCTTCTGGAAGACGAAACTGCCGTCCGCAGGTCGATAGACCTCGGTACCTGTCAAATCTGCCGGCAGCAGGTCCGGAGTGAACTGTACCCGCTGGAAATCTGCTTCTATGCGATCCGCCAATGCCTTGATGGCACGTGTCTTGGCTAAGCCGGGGGCACCTTCGACCAGCAGGTGACCATCGACCAACAGTGCAATCAGCAGTCGATTGACCAGTAGCGGCTGACCCAGTACCGATGCTTCGAGTTGTTTCCTGAGTCGGTCAACCGCTTCAATCGCACTCAATTACTTGTCACCCTGACCGAGATGCTGACGGAGCCGCCACTGGGTCGGGTGGCTGTGACTGTCGCCGTACCGGTCAAAATCGAAGGCCGGATGCGTCCGGCGTTGACCCCGTCCGTATCCAGGAGGATGACCTGGTCATTGTTGTTCCTGCTGTCGGTGTAGGACCATTGCAGATCATCGTTGTCCAGCAGACGGGAGCTGGACGAACTGAATGTTGTACCGGTGGACACTCGCAAGATTACCTCCGCTCCGCCAATGAACAGCGTCACTGGACTGTCCTGCTCGAATGATAATGTACTCGACGAGGCGTCGTTATCTTCCGCCACGGTCAGCACCACTGACTGACTGAGGTTGCCGCAGCTGGCTGACAAGGTGGCACTGCCACTGCTCAATCCTGTCACCTGACCACGCGCATCCGCATCGTTGCTGACAGAGGCAAATTCCGCGCCGGTGACGATACGCCACTGGACGACATCGCTGATGTCGATATTCCGGGTGGTGAGTTCATCTCCCGCGTAGACGCCAGTGGCGATAAAGTTCTGTACATCATCCACACTGATCGTGGCCGACTCCGGCCTGATCTGCAGTTCGGTGAGTGTGTCTGAGATTTCGATGGACTTGGGCAGGGAGGAAATGCTGCCGACCGTGGCGGTCAACTGGACAGTACCGGTTTCAAGTCCGGTCACGCTGACTCTGGAATCCGCGCCTGCATTGAGGCTGGCGCGGTTTGCATCGCTCTCAGCCAGTGTCCAGGTGACCCCGGACAGGTCTCTGATTGAATCGCCATACACCCCGGTGGCCAGGTACTCCGCCGGCCGGCAGCGCTCGATGATGTCCTGGCCTTCTATGTCGTTGATCGCACTCAAAATCTCGTTCTGCACACTCAGCACATACGGCGCCGACTCCAGTCCACCTATGGACACCGTCACACTGACCGGACCATCCGCCAGTGCCCGCAGCATGCCGTTCCTGTCGATGCTGGCAAACGCCGGGTTGTCGACCTGCCACTGGCGGTCGCCGGCACTGAGCGCCTGGTTCTGTCCATCGGCGGTGCGGCCCTGTACGGAGAACTGCACACTCTGGCCTATGTTCATGATCAGTGAATCGACGGACATCGGCGGCGGCACGACGTCCAATGCAATGATCGACGCTTCGCGGATCTCGACGGCCTCTTCGAATGGCCTGGCATCACCTTCGCAGCCAGCGAAGAACAGGGCCAGCAAGGTGGCGACAACGGCTCGCAACTGGTTCATCGCGCATTCACTCGCAGGCCGAGTACCAGCGCATCCACACGCAAGGGTTCGTCGGCATTGTAATGGCGGTACTCGAAACTGACCTGAAGACCGGGAGCTCGCCGCAATCGTTGCAGGAGACCAACACTGACGCGCACACCCGTAAAATCATCGTTGACCGAGGTACCCGGCTGGTCTGACGTCGGACGCGAAGACTGATCCAGTGTGTAGTTGACAGCACCCAGAACGATATAACCCTGTATACCCTGCACGGGAGGCGACTGAAAGCGCGCGGCGATGCCAAAGGCCGATTCCATGTCCAGATCGAAGTCACCGGCCCTGTCGGCGCGCAATCCGGAATCGGCGAAAAGCTCGATACCGATATTCGGAACCACATACAAACCAACGTTGACACTGCCGAACGCCGGATAGAAATCCAGCTGGTTGTTCTCCACACCTCCTGCTGCAAGCTGTATTTCTGCGTAGACAGGCCCGTCCGCGGCTGCGAAGGTGGAAGATACTGCAAGTAGAAACGCTATGAGCCAGCGCACAAAAAGCTCCTGGAGACAGGTTCGAGGTCAGAGAAGATAGCACTCACGGGCATCACCCGCCATGTCAGGCAGTTCATCTTGGCTGTGTCGCAGGCAACTCATGGGCACTCGGCCGCGGCGAAGACAGGTGTCAACGCGCCATTTTGCACGAGAACGACGCAGCCTTCGTCCTCGGCAGGCGGTGCAACCGTGAAACTCAGTCCACGCTCAGGCTCGATTTGCCCCAACTCGGCCACCGCATACACGATGTGGTGATTGACATGCACCAGGTCCTTGTTCTCACCGGCTGTAATCCGGGTGCTGGCAGTATCCCGGTAACGCAACAGGGAAATAGCGGTTCCTGCCAGAGCTGCCAGCTGCGCCGGCTCTGCGCTGAGCGTTATACGCATCTCCGGCTTGGCCGAGACCGGTGAAGAGATGGCGAAGCCGATATGCAGTTGCTGTGTCTGCCCCTGCTGTAAGGCACGCTGGATTGATCGCCTGTCGGAGCCAACGAGCGCCACCTGGCCGTTGACGACGGCCTGTGGCGTGTAGACGCCTGGGCGACCGGCCAGACCCGACACTTCATAGGCACGCTGCCGGTCGGTAAACTGACGCTGTGAAAACGGATCCACCCAACTGCCTGCATTGCCATGCACCAGTGTGTTCCAGTAGTCGACGTGGAATTCCAGCCCCAACAGCTGATCATCCTGCTGCAGCAGCTCACCCAGAAGACGATCGGCAGCGGGACACGATGAGCAGCCATGGGAGGTAAACAGTTCGACCAGGCGCAGCTGGTCACCAGTGTCCGCCCTTGCAGTCGACATCGACATCAGCAGAAATACCAGCAACAGGGGCAGGGACCGGAACAGGCGGTCAACCAGCTGCCTGGCAGTCGTAGTGTTCATGGTGAAGGCTCCACCGGTGGGATGCTCTGCCTCCTTCGTAAGCCTCAGCCCCGATTGGTTCCCTTGATGTCGGAGAATGCCTTCAGCGCACGTAATCGCGTCTCTTTCAGGTCCACCAGCGGCGATGGGTAATCAAGCGCATCACGGGACTGTGCATCAAGCTCCCAGGGCTTGTGCACATAACGCTCTGCAATTCCCGCAAGCTCAGGCACCCACCGCTTGACGTAATCTCCCTGCCGGTCGAATTTATCGCCCTGCAATACCGGGTTGAATACGCGAAAAAACGGCGACGCATCAGCACCGGAGCCCGCCGTCCACTGCCACCCCATACTGTTGCTGGCAAGATCGGCATCGACCAGTGTATCCCTGAACCAGCGCTCCCCGCTTTGCCACGGAATCAGCAGATTCTTGATCAGGTAAGAGGCAACGATCATGCGCACGCGATTGTGCATCCAACCCGTGGCGTAGAGTTCACGCATTCCTGCATCGACAATGGGCACACCGGTCTGACCACGTTGCCAGGCACGCAGGTGTGCATCGGTATCGCGAGCCCACCTGAACTTCCTGAATCGGGTGTCCAGCGGCTCATCGATGGAATGCGGAAAGTGGTATAGCAGACAGTAGGCAAATTCACGCCAGACGATCTCCTTGGCAAAGATCAGTTCATCATCGGACAGCTGGTCGAACCTGCGTGAGCCCAACAGGCGATTCATCACATGACGAGGGCTTATCTCGCCGAAATGCAAATGTGGTGACAACTGCGAAGTCCCCTCCTGCCCGGGCAGATCGCGACCTCGACCATAGTCATTGACTCGCGACTTGAGAAATCGCTCGAGCTGCGCACGCGCCGCCACTTCTCCGCAGCGCCAGTGTGTCATCATGGATCGATGCCAGTCGAACTCCGGTAACAGGCACAGTTCATTCAGGGCAACGCAGGCCTGCAGCTTCTTGCCCACCGACCGGGTCAAGGGTGGAATATGGCGGGGTGTATTCAGGGTATCGAGCAACTGCGGATCCTTGTCGAATTCCGCAACGGCTGAACGCCAGTAAGGGGTAAAGACCCGGTAGGCTGTGCCATCTCCCTTCAGGTTATCCCAAGGCTCCTGCAACAGCAGCGCGTTGAATGTGCCTGGCTGGTAATCCCTCAGCGCAAGCTTGATACGCCTGTCCCTGTCGATGGTCAGCGGATCGTAGCAGCGGTTCCAGTACACACGCTGCGCACCAGTCTGGCCTATGAGCTTCTCGAGAATCTCCTCACTGGCACCACGGGCAAAGTACAACTCACTGCCCTTGTTGCGCAGTGAGATCTGCAAGGCGGCCAGACTGTGATGAAGCCAGACGCGACTTGCTGCCCCCACCTGGCTGATTGTCTGGTCCTGGGGATCATCGATGAACAGGCAGAGCACCTGGTCACAGCGTCGGCAGGCTTCCGTCAAGGCCGGATTATCGCTCAGGCGAAGATCCTGCCGAAACCACATGATTCCGATACTCATGCCGTCTTTCTGGTCAACCTTGCCGTGGCGTGAGACACGACTTCATACTGACCATCGTCCACGTCCAGCGGCGACAGATCGCCGGCAGAATGCAGATCCAGTTCTGCGGCATTGGCCTCGTCGGTGTCGATGTGCATCTCGAGTGCATAGCTGTCCCTGGCTCTGATCAGGACGTCTCCGAATATCAGATCACGCTCCCCGCCAACGATGGCAACCGACACTTCGTCACCATCGCTGACACCGAATCGGACGGCATCGTCAGTGTGCATATGAATATGCCTGCGCGCACAGATCAGGCCTTCGGGCAGTGAGACGCAACCGGCAGGACCTTCCAGGGTAATCGGCGCCGAGCCTCGTACATTGCCCGAATCCCGGACAGGTGCATCCACCCCCAGACGAAATTCGTCGGTACGGGAAATCTCGACCTGGTCCACAGAACGCAGTGGCCCCAGCAATCTCACCCCATCGATCCTGTCGCGAGGCCCGATCAGGCTCACCCGCTGTTCACAGGCAAACTGGCCAGGCTGCGACAGGGCCTTGACCGGTGTCGGTCTGGCGTCCGGCCCGAACAATGCAGCAAAGGTTTCGGCCGTCAGATGACAATGCCGTGCGCTGATGGCAATGGGTATGGTCATCGACGGTACCGGCAATGTCTCCTGCACGAGTTTCCGGGCCTGCCGGGCAATCATGAGTTCCTCATTGGTCTTGACGACGATGGCCTCGACGCGTGAGCGTGGAGTGGTGATCAGGGCGTAGTCGTTATCACGTCGCACACTGGCGTCACGATTGCGATCCTCATCGAGTATTACACCCAGGAATTCCAGGCGCTGCAGGATGCGCCCGCGCATGCTCGCAC
>JABDKN010000236.1 GCA_013002205.1 Granulosicoccus sp. | reverse complement strand
CATTATCTGCGCGGGTATACCCTTTCATGAGGCTACTTTTCGTCAATCCCAACAGCACTGATTCGATGACCGACAAGGTTCGGCAGACAGCGCGGAATGTGTTGCCATCAACCATCGATGTCGTTGCGTGTTCCAATCTACAAGGCCCGGCTTCCATTCAGGGTTCTGCAGATGGGGAACTTGCGATACCGGGTATGCTGAATGTCATCAGAGGTGAAATCGAACGGGGGCTGGACGGGATTGTTATCGCCTGCTTTGATGACACGGGCATAGACCAGGTAAGAACGCTGACTGATAGGCCGGTACTGGGTATCGGGCAGGCGGCCTATCATGCAAGCATGCTTGCCGGCCACACTTTTTCAGTGGTCACCACCTTGTCCATTTCGGTTCCTGTACTTGAACAGAACGTCAGGGCATTTGGTGTTCATCCCTATTGTTGTAACATACGTGCATCAGAGGTTCCCGTCCTGGAGCTTGAACGCCCCGGATCGGACGCGGAAATTCGTATCTCAGCAGAGATTGCCACGGCGCTGGTAGAAGACCAATGCGAGGCGATTGTTCTGGGCTGTGCCGGTATGACAGACCTGGCAGCCCGGTTGTCTGACACTCACAAGGTACCGGTTATCGATGGCGTGGCTGCGGCTGCAGGGTTGGTCTATGGGCTTGCACTGGTTAGCGCCCAGTCGGACAGGAAATTTCGCTAGGGACGTCTAACGCCTTGCCTATCAGTCGTACTGAATCTACGACAGTCATGCTAAGTTCACATGGTAACTATTGCAGCAGTTGTCGGTGAGATTTTACTATCGATACACAATCCTATCGCTTTGTGGACAACACCAGAAACGACCTCATACGTAGCGATCGGCGCTGCAGAATCTCGAGGTACGTCTGTTGCCATATCGAAGTCGATCGTGTGACCTGTAATCGGCGTGCCGTGCATTTTTAATTATGCCGACTTGTGTTTCCAGTGAGGAAGCGCTGAAGCGAACCATTGCCTTGCGCGTGGAAATTCATCATCCGGGAGAATCTGACACATCGCCGGAAATGTTCTCGGCCGCGAGGTTATCCACAAACCGCCTTGCCAGCCTTACACCAGAGATGGTCCATGGTGCTATCAAAAATCGGCATGGTTCAGCCGTAGCGTTCCGTTTACCAATATACGGAACCGACCACGCCCAGTTCGCTCGATCTGTACCGGAGCGGCACGTTCAACCAGCCGGCGTTGCAGCAGGAGCAGACGTGCGTAGAGGTTGTCGTGAACTGCCGGCAGCCGCAATTCAGCGGCACATCGATGCAGTTCCCGGGTAGTGAATTCGCTCCGTCCGCAAAGCGCATGAATCCGCGCGATTTTCCAGAAAAGCGCGCCAGAGACTCCCCTGATGAGGTATGTCTCGTCCAGGAAAACACTGCTGTCATTGTCGTGATAACGAATGTCAATCGATTTTCCGTGGGCGCTTGCCGACGAGCAAGGTTCATCGGCGCTGTTCTCCACCAAGTATGCGCGCATCATCGCCAGGCTTGACGCGAGCTGAGCAGCGATCGGGACCAGCGCATCCTCCTCATCGGCATTAATGTGCCTGGGGTGCTGCCCTTCGATGAACAGTACGCCGATGACTCGACCTTGCACCAGCAAGGGCAACGCCAATTGACAACACGGCCTGGTACTTGTCTGACAGGACATCGTCTCACGTGTTTGTCCCATTACTGCATTGGCGTGTTCTAACGCGTTCGCATGGTAGTCCGATTCACAGGTTGATTGCAGGATGTGATCGATGCGCACAGGTAGTCCTGCCATGGCAGCGATACCGACCGGACCTAATCCAACAGGCATTTCCACATTTAAACTGGAATCAGGGTATCCGTGACTCGCAAGCAACGACAGGCACTGGCGATGAGTGTCGAGCGTCCATAGCTTATGGTGTGCCAGACCCAGGTATTGCTCGAGGCCCTTTGCCAATGCGTTCAGAATCTCTTCGCGTCGCTCACAGACGCACAGAGCTTGGGACACTTTACGCACGGCAGCAGTGAGCGGACCGCGTGGTAGCGGGGCATATGGCGATGTGCTGCCAGATGCCTGGTACAGGGTGTTGATCGCCAGGAAATACGCGCCCTGCAATTGAGGAAGATTCGGGGCTCCGAGCCGCCAGGCAGCTGCCGTTGCGCGTGCTCTCAACCGATCAGTAACCGGGCCCGACCAAGCCGTATCCTCATAAACCGCCTGTATCGACACAGCAGGTGTTGTGTCTGACTCGCTCACGCAGAGTGCAACCTTGACTCTCTCGAGGAGATTCCGTCGGGTATCCTCTTCAGGTTCGAATGACACCGCAACGTGGTGTAGGTCGATTATTTCGGCTGACGCGACGCGGGACAGGTGGGGCATACCGTTCGAGGAAACAGAACACATCACTGGTCGAATACCGGTGTCGAGTAGATGACGTACATGATTTGCCATTACTCCGCACGGTTCAGTCTGCGCAGTCGGCTCGGCAATTGCCGGGCGGCGTAGACGCCCCTTGTGCGTGTTCGGCGCGGTGAGTTGGGCTGGCATGTGTTGTCCATCCGCGCGGCAGCAAATTGCTACATATCGCTGGACGGCCCGGGAGCTCTGCGGCGTGCCAGTGCTGGAGCCAGGGACAGGGACAGGGCTAACCGAATTCATTAAGTGCTGTTGACGGTCCACGAGTACGTCCCAGCGCCCTTCGCTGCAAAGCAGTCGCGCATTGCTGTCCTTTAACT
>JABDKN010000218.1 GCA_013002205.1 Granulosicoccus sp. | reverse complement strand
TGGTCTGTGGCCCAGGCTCCATGGACCAGGGACATAAACCGGATGAATACATCACCCTGGATCAGATCAATCAGTGTGAACAGATGTTAGAACGGCTACTGGAGCGGATGTGCAGGACCTCTGGCCTCTCCGTTACCGCGGACGCAGGCTGACGCAAGCTGACGCAAGCTGATGCAGGCTGGCGCACCGCATTTTGGTGCACGGCAACCGCCCGCCCATAGTGAACCAAGAGCCCGACGATGACGGCAGACCATCATCGCCGGGCTTCCAGTTGCCGGACTCTACCGGGCAACCGTGACCGTGAATGTCTGCACGAAGTTCAGATCATCGTCGCTTTCGGGTTCGTCAGCGGCACCGTTGCAGACGAAGGAGACCGTGTAGTCGCCGTAGTCGACGAAGTCCACCTGATACGTCGATTTCGTACCGTCTTCATGCGCAACGAAGTCGGCAGTTGTCATAGGTTGCACGCCTGAGCCGCCAATGTCATCAGGCAGCACATCGGCACCGGCATACACGTACGCCATCGGGGAATCACACTGACCCATGTCTTCAACACTCCACTCACCCGCCAGTTGCTGCCGCATCCTGTCATGAATCTTCAACAATCTCAGTGTGGGCCGCATCTTGTATCGTGAGCCCGCTTTATGGATTGATTTGCGCAGATCGAAATCGATCACAATCTGGTTGCTGCCGCCCTCGTCCACGCTGAATCCACTGACCAGCTTCAATCCGGTGTTCATGGCACTGGGGATAGTCAGGTCGTGCTCGGTGCCATCATCCAGCACGATGTACCCGGGCCTGCTCTCGTCCAGTGCCAGGCGCACCCAGGAATAGTCACCCACCGGCACATCGACATCGTCCAGCAGACGCCGCGATTCACCGCCCGTGAGTGCCAGCAAGTCGATTTCGCGGATCTCCGGCTGGACGCACTCAGTTGCCTGGGCGGGCACATCAGCTGTTTCACCAGGCTCCGCTTCACTCTCAGTGCCGGTCTCCTGGGTTGCGTCAACAGTCTGCGCTTCAGGCTCTTCAGCTACTCCACTCTCTTCAGACTCTACGGGCTCTTCGCCAACTTCTGTGTTAACGGGCTCTTCAGTCTCCTCAGCGGGAATTCCTTCAGACCCACTGGCTGAGTCATCCGGATACCTGGTGTAAAACTCCATGGTGGTTTGATGGCTCTCTTCCTGGGATTCTTCTGCAATCCCTTCACCGCTCCCCGGCTCACTAGCCGGATCGGCATCCGCACAATAGCGGAATTCCAGGTTATCGCTTCCAGGTGCGTGCAGGATCAGGCCCTTGACGCGAATGAACACATTACGTGCACCATCAACCGGTGCGTCCACCAGATCAACAGACAAAGCTGCCATTGCTTGCAGTTCACTGCCGGAGGAATCTGATGAACCATCGCCACACCCGGCGAGCAGTGTTATCGATGTCAGAAGTGCAGCTTTCAGAACAATTGTCGATGCTTTCATACCCGATAGCTCCCGCTAGATCTGATTTCCAGGTGCCCGGTGGCCGGGTCGGCAAGTCGCTGCCCGCGCACGATCCACTGGTCTTGTTTTTGAATGACTCATGAAGCCACCAGTTGCTTCCAGCAGGCTGGCTCCGTGACAGAATTCAGGGCGTCATGAACACTACTGATTAGCGGCAGTGACACTCACAAATATCAGCGCGTCTGTAAATCTTTGGACGGCATCACATTGTGGCGGAAGGCGGAAGGCGGAAGCTGGAAGCTGGAAGCTGGAAGTTGGAACGCGAACGGCGAACGTCGGAAGGCAGAAGGCAGAAGGCGAAAGGCGAAAGGCGAAAGGCGAATAATGCCGGGAAATCGGACAGGGAGGTTGCATCAGGTTGAAGAAGTTGAGAGAAATTTCCAGTGTATCGGGATGCTCGGCAACAGCGCGACCGACTCTGGCGTATCATTTCCCGGCTTTTCGCTCTCTGACGGGATTGCGCCATGAGAACCATTGCCAGCACCGACCATGCACTGCACTTTCCCAAAGGCGAACTGTCTGGTGGGGAGTTCGTCCGGCCTTTCGAATGTCCGGAGCGCTGGGAATACATCGTCAGGGCGCTCACTGACAGCGGTTTCAGTGCACCGGAGGCCCCCGCTGCATTGGACATGACGAGTGTTGCCAAGATACACGGCGACGATTACCTGCGTTTTCTTGCCCAGGCATGGTCCCTGTGGGAGGCGGATGGCTTCAGTGGCGAGGCAATACCCACTGTATTCCCTGCCCGTCGCATGCGACAACGCGAACCGGATCACATCGATGCCAAGCTGGGCTATTTTGCCATGGCCCTCGAAACGGCGATTACGCCCGGTACGTGGCAGGCCGTGCAGAGCAGTGCCGCCTGCGCTCAGACGGCAGCGCGATTGCTGGGACCTTCCGACTCCAGTGCCTTCGCCTTGTGTCGCCCACCCGGTCATCATGCCGGCATCGATCTGTACGGTGGTTATTGCTTCATCAACAATGCCGCGCTGGCCGCACAGGAGCTACTGGATGCCGGCGCATCACGTGTGGCCATACTGGATGTGGATTTTCATCACGGCAACGGCACCCAGGATATCTTCTACCTGCGCGATGAGGTGCTGTTTCTGTCGCTGCACGGCGACCCGCAACGGGCGTTCCCCAATTTCCTCGGTTATGCGGATGAAACAGGCCACGGTGCCGGCGAGGGATTCAATGCCAATTACCCGATGCCTGAGGGTACCGGGTATGCCGTGTGGGCCGATGCGCTGAGCCACGCGCTTCGACGCATAACCCACTACACACCGGATGCACTGATCGTCTCGCTGGGCGTCGACACCTTTGAACGCGATCCCATCAGCTTCTTCAAACTCCGCTGCGACGATTTTACCGATTACGGCCGCACCATCGGCAGGCAAACCGCCTCCATCCCGACCCTGTTCGTCATGGAAGGTGGCTACGCCGTGGAGGAGATCGGCATCAACACCCGCAACGTCCTCAGTGGCTTTCTCGGTGCCTGAGCCTGATCGTCCGCCCGGACACTCATCCCAGCAGAGTCTGCATACCCTGCCATAGCTCATCGACGATTTGCGCAGCAGGCACTGCCCTGGACAATCGTGCGGACTGTCCGGCCCAGGCCTGCATGGCATCGATGTTGTCAGCGCGGGTGGCGGCCTGGCGCATGCCCTGAGTCAACCTGCTCTGGACCGGAAACGGTGCCGGTGACGGTGCGTCAGCCCCCATGGCTGATTCGAGGTAGCGGTTGCGCACGGCGCGACCGAGGCGACCGGTGAAGCTTCGAGTTGCTACAGTGTCTTCCGGTCTTGTACGGGCTATCGCCTGCGCCCAGGCTGGGGAGATGGACGATTCGGTTGTCCGCAGAAAACCGGTACCGAGCTGAACTGCCGATGCCCCCAACAGCAGTGCAGCGGCTGCTCCGCGGGCATCGGCAATACCACCGGTGGCGACCACCGGCACATCGACCTCGTCCACAATCGCGGGTAACAGTGACATCAGCCCGACGAGCGATTGCTCGGCCTCAGCCGCCACGAACGAGCCTCTGTGACCTCCCGCTTCCATGCCCTGCGCAACGATCACATCGGCACCCGCGTGCACAGCAGTCACGGCTTCGGCAACGGTGGTCGCTGTGGCCATCCACACGATACCGCGGCGCTTCATGTCGGCAACCATCGCCTCTGGAAACAGGCCCATGATCGATGATATCGCTGCCGGTTCAGTCGCCAGCATCGCCTCGCACTGTTCGTCGAAATTCAGCACGACCGCTGCCCTGCCCTCCCCACGGCCGGCGTGCGGGGCACACTCTTCCATGGCCAGTTGCCACGGGTGCAGAAACTGGCGCAGGCGTGATTCCTGTTCAGCGTCCCGCGGCGGCTCGGGGTCCGGAACCCAGATGTTCATCTGGAAGGGGCCACCGGTCTGCGCGCGGACATCGCCTGCCCAGCGCTGGATCTCTTCAGGTGACATCAGCAGCGCACCACAGGCACCCAGGCCACCAGCCTCACACACGGCAATGGATAAGGACGGTGGACAAGCGCCAGCCATGGGAGCCAGCATCACAGGTACTCGCAGCCCAAGCCGCTCGGCAAACGATGCGGCACGATCGATGGAAGGGTGGCGACTATGGCGACTGTTCATGAGCGTATCCAAATCTGTCATGACCAACGGGACGGCGCGCTGCGCAATCGGCAGACAGGGTGTGCAAACTGCAGGTCCACGCCCTCAATAGTATACGGCAGGCGCAAGCGACGCAGCGGACCGAAAGGCGTCTCTTCGATACCCGGTGCAAAGTGCCGCTCTTCAACCATCGCCAGTTCTTCAACAGCACTCTGTGCCGGCCTGTCCTGCAACAGTTTCGCCTGACGCGCCAGGGAGAGCCGCGCTGAGAGCACGTATCCGGTCGTGGCGCGTTGCAATATCGCCCGCACGATGGCTGCCGCCATCAGGTAACCGGTGGCGTGATCCAGCGCCTGAAATGGCAGTGGCACCGGCTTGTCAGATGCATTGATGCGCATGCCGCTGTCCGCAATGCCGGTGCTCATCTGCACCAGACTGTCGAAACCGCGTCGCTTACTCCACGGGCCACTCCATCCATACGCCGTGAGTGCGACATCGATCAGGTCAGGGTTTGCACGCAATCGCGCCGCCTCGTCGAAACCGAGTCCTGCCAGCGCATTACGACGATAGCCGTGCACCAGTACATGTGCGCTGGCCAGCAGGGTTTCAAAGCATGCCCTGTCGTCGGGCCGTCGCAGATCCAGACCCGCAC
>JABDKN010000290.1 GCA_013002205.1 Granulosicoccus sp. | reverse complement strand
GATGTGTCCGATGCGTTCATGGCAGTCTGCTGCCGATCCTGTTCGGTCGTCGATCTCCACTCCTCCGGCTGTACCGCGTCTGCCAGATCATCACCCCGCCCTGAGCCATGGTCCAGCAGTTGATTCTCACTCAATATTTCCAGCAGGCGTGCAGCGTGCATTTGCCGCACCCGAAGATCTGCCGGACCAATACCAACCGATTGCGGTGGCGTATTGTCGCTTGGCAACGCTGGGGTACTGAACTGGCCATGGGTGTCGATCTGAAAATAACCGAGGGTTCCGGGTATGTCTTCAACGACTGGCAGCTCCGATAGGGATGATCGTTGAAGAAACGGCGCTGTGGTATCCCCAGCTACGACCAGATAGGAATAGTCAGCAAAACTGCGTGATTCCGCAAGTTGCACATGACCCGCCAGTTCCGCATTGATGCGATCTGACAGTTCCTCTGCAACACCGCGATATTGATTGAAAGCTTCCCATTTCAACTGACCATAGGTGTGCCAGACAAGCGCGGTGATGGGCACCGCCAACAGCAGAAACAGCAAAGCGAGCCATGCCCGCAAACGTTGCAAGGTCAAACGCCGTGTCAATGGGGAGGAATTCATCGACACTTGACTCAGTGGGCAAGCGCCACATGCAGTCGATAGCCGGCGCCACGTACTGTCTGCAGATTAACCGGTGCGCGTGGTTCGCTTTCGATCTTGCGCCGTAACTTGGCGATGTGAATATCCACGGTACGTGTTTCGATATCCAGATGTCTGGCATAGCCCCAGACGCGACTGAGCAGTTCCTCCCGAGTCACCGGCCGTTCCGAGTTCTGCGCAAGGTATTTAAGAATATCCATTTCACGCCGAGTGAAGAGCAGTTCTTCTCCATCGCATTGTCCCGAGAGATTCAGGGTATCGATGACCACACCCGACGCCAGAGTCAATACTGCCAGATCCTGCGTCTGAGGAGATATGCGCCGCAGGACAGCCTCCACGCGTAGCACCAGCTGCGCCACCGAGAACGGCTTGGCAATATAATCGTCCGCCCCGAGCCTGAGACCCCGGATTATTTCTTCATCACTGGATTTGGCAGTGAGCATTATGATGGCCTGATGCCTATCCTGTTCGCGAATCGAATTGCAGATCTGGTAACCGTCGATGCCGGGCAACATGATGTCAAGCAGTATCAGGTCGTAGTCACCAGTCAGAGCAAGCCTTAGCCCTTCCGGGCCCGTGTCGGCGCTGTCGATTGTATACCCGTGGTATACGAATACGTCGATCAGACCAGTGCGAATCGCCTCCTCGTCCTCTACCAACAGAATTTTATGAGCCTGATTCATCGTTCGATTACGCCCGCCAGAGCACATTAAATGCCTGACTAGCGTAGCAGCTAGTGCGCCAGCATTCAGGGCAAACCATGTAACGGTATTGTAAAAACAGCTTCGAAATCTTTACCGTAAATTGCCTGTTCGCCTTCTGCCAACCCTCTTATTATTTGCTCCCACTGTGATCAAGCCACCGGCGAACGTCGCAGCGTATTGCTAATCGTGTGCTCCGGCACATCACACAGGAGCTTGTATCATGACATTAATCATACGCCTGGCTCGCCTTTTCAAGGCGGATTTCCACCGCGTACTGGATCATATCGAGGAACCGGAGGCTCTCCTGCTGCACGCCATCCGGGAAATGCAGGACAGCCTGGAACAGGCAGAGATCAACCTCGACAACAGTGAGCAACGCGATCGGGAGCTGACGAGCCGACTGAGCGAGTTGAAGGAATCGCTTGATGCCATTGATGGCCAACTCGATCTTTGCTTTGAAGCGAACAATGAAAGCCTGGCCAGAGGACTGGTTAAACGCAAACTCGAAGCCAATGTGCTGAGGAAAAGACTTTCCGCGCAACAATCCATCATACAGCAGTCAATCAGTCAACAAAGAGAAGCGCTCACGCAGAATCAATTACGGCTCGAACACTTACGCCAGAAAGCCGATACCTACATATCCCGCCAGAAGGACTGTAAGGACAACGACAGCGGAATCGATTCGATTCTGGCAGGTGTGGGCACTCTCGCCGTCGATGACACCGATATCGATGTGGCGATACTGCATGAGAAAAAAGCGAGGAATGTACCGTGAACGCGCCGAGCTTCATCCGAGGCGTGCTGTTCGCTCTCGGTTCAGCCTTTATTTCCAGCCTGGTATTCACGGTATTCAGGCCAGGCATGACATTTCCTGACCTGCTCTGGTCATTGGCACCTGCATTGTGCTTTGCCTACCTGGTGAGTATCAGTTCCCGCCGTC
>JABDKN010000190.1 GCA_013002205.1 Granulosicoccus sp. | reverse complement strand
GTTCGAGCACGGTAAACCGCTGACACCGGTAGCGGAGACACCGCACTCCGCGCAGTGACACCCGGGGTCCTGCTTCGTCCCTGCCGCCTGTATCGGGTGTGTCCGGCATGACAACTTCCTGGCACTTTTGTCGCACCCCGTTGCACTTTCGTCGAGTCGAGGTGAAATCACTGGCAGCCTGGTGTTGCAGACGGTAGAGTTTGCGAACCTAGTTCTTATCAGCCGATGTTGTATATCCGTTGAATCGGGGAACGTCTGTAGATATCGGTCCCGATGGAGCATGTATCGTGAACGAACCGCTCAACGAGAAACAACTGTGCGTAGATCCGAACTGTAAGCAGTCTATCGATCGGGACTCAGCGGCACACCCGATCAACCGCATGATCGATCGCCTGCAGGATTCTGACGACGGAAACAATCCGCATGCCTTCGTGGTAATGCCCTTCGGGCAGAAAAGCGTACCGGACGGCCGCCTGATCGATTTCGATATCGTCTACGACCGCCTGATCAAACCTGCGCTGATAGAAGGCGGGTTCAAGCCGTTCCGGGCTGATGAGGAGACGGTCAGCGGCGACATTCTGACGGACATGTTTCAGGAGCTGCTGCTGGCCGACCTGGTGGTGGCCGACATGAGTATCGACAACGCCAATGTGTTCTATGAACTGGGAGTGCGACACGCGTTTCGCAAACGCGGCGTCGTGCATATCCAGTCGAGTCGGGACTATATGCCGTTCGATGTCTTCAACGTTCGCACCATGCCCTATCACGTCGATGAGCAGGGCGTACCTGACGCAAAGCATGTCGATCGGGACCGTAAAAACCTCGTTCGCATCATGTGTGAAACCTGGGCATCCGACGTCGAAGCAGTCCACAGCCCCATTTTGGTCTACTGACCGGTCTGGTGGAACCGGATCGGCGCACGCTCAGAACGCCACTGGCAACCGGTTTCTGGCGTGAGTTCAACGAATGGGAAGAACGTGTTGCGGTGGCACGTCGACAGAAGCGTATTGGCGACATTCTTTTACTGACCGAGGAGATCAGCAATCCCCTGTGCAAGGAGGACGCGGTTGCACAGGCCGGGCTGGCACTGCGCGAACTGGGTCGGCATGAACTGGCACTGCAGGAATACCGCAAAGGCCTGGCTGTGAATTCGAAACACGTGGAGTTCCGGCGCGAAGAGGCGGTGATTCTCAATCGCATGGGGCGGGTCGACGAAGCCATCATCAAGCTGGAACGCTTGCTGGTCGATGAACCCAGCGACACGCGTTCGACCGGTTGCCTGGGCAGAATCTATACATCGATCTGGAAGAAATGCTGGATCGGCATCGACGATATCGAGGAGCGGCGGCAAGCGGCATTCGACGCCTACCAGTGGGTCATCAAATCCATTGATACCTATCTGCGCGGGTTTCATTTCGATCTCAACGTGCACGAACCGGGTATCAAGGCACTGAACATGTCATGCCTGTTGCTCGAACTTGCCGACCGATTTGACCATGCAGACGATCCTGATCCGGATATCCGGCGCATCCGGCACCTGTTGCCCGAGTTGCAAAGCACGCTTGGATTGACTCTCAAGGCCAGCGCGGCGGCTGGTGCACCTGATTACTGGACCTATGCATCATTGGCGGAATGGCATCTCGTTCGTGGCGACAGTGTAAGGACGGTCGTCCGTGCCTATCGCAAGTCCTTGTCCTATGCGCGCAAGAATCTCTTCCACCTGCGATCTTCCCTGAAGCAACTGAAGCTGTTCTGTGACCTCGGGCTGCATGAAGAAGCCTCAAAGACAGCCGAAGCTATCCTGTTGAACGAGATCGATAGAATAGAGGCGGTCGACGCCGATCACAGGGAACGAGAATACCCACTACCGCAGACAGCAGTACTTGCCTTTCTGTTCACCGGGCACAGACTGGATCGGAAAAACAGTGAGGCAAGAAGATTTCCGGCTGATCTGGAACAGGAAGTCAGACGCCAGATCGATATGTCACTCGATCGTGGAAACGCGGATTGGAACGATCATGGATTCGTCTCCGGTGCAGCCTGTGGAGGTGACATCATCTTCATCGAAACCTGCCTGGATCGCGGCATGCGGGTGCACGTACACATGCCCTGTACGGATGCAGACTTTATCAGTGAACAGGTGGCCCATGGTGGTGATCAGTGGATCGCACGGTTCTATGCAATACGCAACAATCCGAAAGTCAATATGTACTATCAGCAGGAGCGGGTCGGTCGAGCCCGTGAGGGGGTGGATCCCTGTGATCGCAATGCTCGCTGGACGTTGTATTCCTCACTGGTGCTTGGCATCGAGAAACTCCGTCTCATTGCCCTGTGGGATGGTAAATCGGCGACGGCCGACGATGAGGACGGCAGGTATGTGGGTGCCATGGTTGCGCATGCGCAGAGAATGGGTTGTATCCTGGATCATCTGGACATCACCAAGCTGGAGTATCTGTTCGCGGCGCACGAGACGGTGGATGCGCACGATCGCCATGCCAGGCTCAAAATCGATGACAGGGTCGAACTGCTGCGTAAGGTGTCTCTGTTCTCATCGCTGCACCACGTCGATCTGACACAAATTGCCCTGGTAACTGAAGAGCGTCAGTACGAAGACGAGGCGCTGTTGGCCAGTATCGGTGAACAGGGTGATGAGCTGTTCATCATTGCCCAGGGTGAAGTGTCCGTACGCGTGCCTGGCGAGGATGGTCCCGACAGGACCATTGCCTGTCGCTGCGCCGGTGACTACGTCGGCGAGATGGCCATCGTCCACGATGAGATACGCACAGCGTCCCTGGTCGCCAACGGTGATGTATTGATTCTGGCACTGAGTCAGGTTAATTTTCGCAAGATACTGCGTGATCGCCCGGAAACAGGTTTTGCGGTGACCCGCACCCTGGCCGATCGCCTGATCGAAGCCAGCAGGTTCGATCCGGGCGAGCCGGCAACCTCATCGGCGCCAGCGCTCGCTCCGGCACCACAGGTTCAAGCCGCTTTGTAAGTGTCTGCAGCGGAGTCGTGTCCGCTGGCAGGATGATTCTCTGGTGCAGGGCGAAATCGATAGATGAAAGGTAGCCGTCGTTCCAGTTCAACCGGGTCGAGCGGGCGACATAGAAAGTAGCCCTGAACCTGATCACAATTGATCGAGTTCAGGAAATCCAGCGACGCGGCATCCTCTACGCCTTCAGCAACCATGACAAGATCCAGGTTTCGAGCAAGTTCCAGCGTGGCTGAGACGATCACTGCATCCTTGCGATTCCTGCTCGCATTTTTGATGAAAGCACGATCCAGCTTGAGCTCATTGATGGGAAGCCTGTTCAAATAGGACAGGGAGCTGTAGCCTGCGCCGAAGTCGTCGACCGATATGTTTACGCCCAGTGCGCGGACGACAGACAGGACGCTGCACGCTCGTGCCGCATTCTTCATGACGGCACCTTCGGTAATTTCCAGGATGAGCGCCGAGGGGGGGAGTGCGGTGTCGGCCAGGGTCTGCCGTATCAGGTCAACCAGAGTTCCATCGTGCAGATTGATTGCCGACAGGTTGACGGATATGTTCAGATCGAACCCCATTTTGCGCCAGCTCTGACACTGCCAAGCTGCTTTTTTCAGTACTGAAGCGGTCAGGTCGTTGATGAGTCCGACACGTTCTGCCAGTGGAATGAACGTGTCAGGCGGTACCGGGCCTGATGATGGACTCTGCCATCTTGCCAGAGCTTCCAGACCGCTCATCTGTCCGGTTGCCAGGGAGTACTTGGGCTGATAGTGCAGTTGTATGCTGTCGTCTGCGATTGCCTGTCTGAGTTCGTCTTTCATGACGAGCGTCGATAAGGCGTTATTGTCCAGTTCGGGGTCATAGCAGGCATACGTCAGTTTGGCGTGCTTGGCCGTGTACATCGCTACATCAGCGCAGCGCAGCAATTCCGAGGTGGAATCTGCGTGTGTGGGGTAGTTGGATGCGCCGATACTGACACCCACTGACAGCTTGTAGTCCTCTATCTCATAGGGTTCGTCTATCGCCTGGGCTATCTCTCTGGCAAGCTCTTCTACGACCGCTGCGCTGCTGCTGTGTAAAACGATCGCGAATTCATCGCCACCGAGTCTTGCGACAAAGCCACCGGCAGGCACTGATTCGGCTATCCTGAGTGCACACATGCGCAGCACATGATCCCCGGTTTCGTGTCCCAGCGTGTCATTGATCTGTTTGAAATTATCCAGATCGAGGAACATCAGGGTGACGGTTTCCGCGGCATCCCTGTTTTCCAAACTCGCCGATATCGTTTGGTCGAGCAGCGATTCCAGCGCAAATCGGTTAGGCAGGCTGGTCAATGAATCATGATTGGCCTGGAATGAAAGTTCGGTGGTCGTTGCGTAGGTTCTGGCTGAGTCGTAGAAGACGATCAGGCAGACACCGCAGACGCCAATGATGCTGATACCGGTCAAGATCAACAAACCATCGCGTGTCTGCTCCTTGGCCAGTGATGCCACACGATCCAGGGGAATCGTGATTTCGATGGCACCCAGCAGTTCGTTCAGTGCCCACTGGTTACCAGGTTCGATGCCGTTGGCTATGCGGCGAGCAATGACGTCCGGGCGTTTCTCCAGTTCGTTGTGGCAGTTTACGCAACTGGCGGATGTGGCCGGGTCTGCGCTCAGGTAGCGCAGTGTTCGGGCGCCACTGTCATTGCTGATTTGCCAGACTGGTTGCCAGTTCACTCGTTCGCCGCCAGCGGATGCGCTCTGCGCTTCAAGTTCTGCCCAGGCCCATCGCTGGAAGCTGTCGACCAGGCCCTGCTCTGGCGCCAGGTTCCATTTACTGATCGGTCTGAAGCTGAACAGCTCGTTGGTGTTGGTACGACTGCTGCGCGACAACTCCTTGAGGAACTGTGCCGGCAGAGGAATATGGCCTGGCAACTTCCCGGAAAATTCGGACGCCCCGAATCCATCGGCCTTCAACTTGGACACGGCCAGTCTGGCATACACAGAACGAGCCGATGCGCTCTGGCTGGCGACAACCTCTGCCAGTTTCAATGCTTCGAATTGAATGACCTCGTCCTGACTCCTGGATACGATCATCCAGGTGACCAGTGAGACGACGACCACGAACAGGCAACCCATTGCAGTAATCTGCAGGCGCACGGGAACGCGCAACAGGTATGCCTGGAGTCTTATTCCCAGAACCTGCTGGAGCTTCGTAGTCACTGAGGGCTACCGTCGGTCAACAAGGGTCGTGTCAGTTTTACGCACAGGGGTATCTGTTATCGGCAGTCAAACCTCGATTCTGCATGGGCATGACACCTCAGCAGGTAATTCGTGACATCGAACCCGGGAATGCAGCCATACCCGACCGACTGCTATCGGTAGTGCATCAGGCTCGCAAATCCTTCTTGCCAAACGCTGGGAAATACTGTTTGCTGATGCCGTGTAACCGGGCCTTGGCGATCCCAGCCTGCGCGCCTCACTGGATCATGCAACGGGAGAGTGCAAATGAAAACCACCGGCATCATTGGTATTGGTGACATGGGCAGCGGCATTGCCCTGAACCTGATCAGACACGGATACCGGGTAACCGGTCGTGACCTCCTGGCAAACCGCATGAACGACTTCCGTCACATGGGAGGCATACCGGCAGACAGCACGGCTGAAGTGGGTGCTGCTGCTGATGCCGTGTTTGTCATGGTCATGACCGGCGAGGAAGCCAGAGACGTCATTCTCGGCGATGCCGGCCTGGTAGCCAGCATGCAACCCGGTGGCGGCATCATTCTGTCTGCCACCATCAAACCCAGAGAAGCGCGGGAACTCGGTGCCGCACTGGCCGGGTCCGGTATCCACCTCATCGATTCGCCGGTATCGGGTGGTTTTCCAGGCGCGCAAAGCGGGACATTGACCATGATGGCCTCTGCACCGGATGATGTGCTCGATGAATTCAGGCTCGTCATGGAGGCGATTTCCGCACACATTCACCACGTGGGACACGAAGCTGGCATGGGCCAGACCGTCAAGGCCTGCCTGCAGTCGCTCATCGGGGCACAGTTTGCGGCGACGTTTGAAGCGGCCGCCCTGGCAGCCAAGGCCGGGGTGTCCGGGCAAGTGTTACTGGATGTATTTTCGACGTCCTCTGCCGGCTGTGGTGTCGTCAATAATGCGCTGGAGAAAATCATCGACCGGCGTTTCGAAGGAACCGGTAGTCACATCAACACCATGCACAAGGACCTGACCATCTCGATGGGACTGGGTGAGGAGCTGGGCGTTCCCCTGCACACTGCGGCCTCCGCCATGCAGATATTCCACATGGGTAGAACGAAATATCCACAGGGTGATAACTGGATATGCACGAAAGTCATAGAAGAGATCATCGGCGCCGAGCTGCACCGGGAAACACCGCCGTGAAGCTGGGAGTCATCTGCGATGGCATCAGTGACGATCTGGAACACGCCGTCGATGTCATGGATGAATTCGGTGTGGAGTACGCCGAGCTGCAATATGTCAATGGCATCGAGGTGGGTGATCACAGTGCAGCGGATATCAGGGGCATGGCAAGCTTGCTTCGCGATCGGGCCAAACCCGTTGCCTGTCTGTCACGGCACCTGTTCGCGGGCATGACGTCGGACAACCGCCCGGGTGATGCCTTGCACACCCGCCACATGGAAGCGTTGAAACGTGTCATCGACATGGCGCATGTTCTGGATTGCCCGCTGGTGCGGATCATGACGCCCAGAAAAGAACAGATCCTGTGGGGTTCGCATGGGGCGGAGAAATGGAACGTTGCCCACGGCGCCTGGGATGCCCTGGTACCGATTGTCGCACCTGCCGTGGAACTTGCCAGGGCGTCAGGACTGACACTGGTCGTAGAGACGGGAAACGGCACGATGGTGAACTCCAGCCATACGGCCCGACGATTGATCGACGAGCTGGATGCGAAAGACACGTTGAAGGTATTGTGGGATCCGGCAAACAGTTGCTGGTGTCACGAACCTGCCTATCCGGACGGCTATGAAGTGCTCCGGGACGGCTACCTTGGCCATGTGCATATCAAGGATGTGAAGGTGGATACACCACGCGCCACGCTGGAGGTCAGGCAACTGGGAGAAGGTCAGCTGGCGGGCATGTTTCGTCCGATAGCCGCTGCACTGCAATCCGATGCCTACGATGGCGTCATCTCGCTGGAAAGTGTCTACCATCCGGGTAACGGAAATTTCGAAGAGGGTTTCCGCCTGTGTATCAAACCATTCAAGTCCATCTTCGGAAATAACGGTGAACCATCAGAGGGCGCAGTAACTGCGGGAAGTTCTCGGAGTACACTGCAATGAATGAGTTAAGCTCGGCATCGTGCATCGTGCATCGTGCATCGTGCATCGTGCTTCGTGCTTCGTGCACCGAACTTTAGCCAGGATCCAGGAGTCAAAAAAGAGCCAAGAGCCAAGAGCCGACAGTAATAAGCCATCAGTGATAGTCGCCGCCACCCATAAACTGGAAGTCGTCATGAAAATCCTAGCCTGCCTGTTATCTATCACCATCGGACTTGTCGCGACGTCGCTGAGTGCGGCTGCAACCTTTGGTCCGCTGGTCTCGCCACAGGAGCTGGCCACCGAGCGTGACCGCTCAAATCCACTAATTCTGGATATACGCGGTGAGGCCTACGCGAAAGGCCATATCCCGGGGTCGACGTCTGCACCGTACGGCCTTTTCCGTGGACCCAAGGAAAACCCCGGTCAACTGCTGGACGTGGCCACCCTGGAAGAACGCTTCGAAGCGCTCGGGCTGGACACAGGGCGTCCTATCGTCATCGTGCCCGAGGGCAAGACCGATACTGATTTTGGCGCAGCCGCTCGTGTGTACTGGACTCTGAAATCGACAGGCTTCTCTGATCTGTCCATTTTGAATGGCGGCCTGCTGGCATGGCAGGCCGCCGGACTGGCACTGGATACCGAGGCATTCACGCCTCAGGCAACGCAGCTGGATATCACCTTTGCGGACGATTGGACAGCGGGAACCGAGCAGATCGTGGCGGCGAGTCGTGGAGAGGTCGACGCACTACTGCTGGATGCGCGGCCGGACGACTTTTACCGGGGGCGAAAAAGTCACCCGGCTGCAGCTCGTCCGGGCACGATTCCCGGTGCTGAGAACTTCGCCTATAGCGGATTTTTCGAACCGGGTTCC
>JABDKN010000176.1 GCA_013002205.1 Granulosicoccus sp. | reverse complement strand
GGGGGAGATTGAGCCGGGTGAGGCGCTGCAGTTCAGTGACTGCACCATCGGCTCGGGCATCGCTAAACTGGTGGCTCAGTGCACCACGCTGGAGGTGCCACTGGACCCTGAATCCGCGACCGCCGGCATGCTGGAACTTGCCATTGCGCGTATTCCGGCACGTCGGCAATCCTCCAGAACCGATGCCTTTACCTTGCTGGCAGGCGGTCCTGGCCAATCGGCCATCGAAACGTTTCCCGGCGTCGCCTCGGCGTTTCGTCACGTCATGAAGGATCAGGACGTCATTCTCATCGACCAGCGTGGAACCGGTGATTCAGCGCGCCTGGACTGTCCACAGTCCACCGATTCACTCAGCCTGCAATTTGATGATGACGCTGCGACGCTGCGCAGGCTGGCGCAGGAATGCCTGGCCACGTTTGAACACGACCCTACCCTGTTCACCACCAGCATAGCGGTTCAGGACCTGGAGATAGCCAGGCAGGCGCTGGGAATCAGTCAGTGGAATCTGTACGGCATTTCCTACGGGACACGTGTGGCCCTGCACTATCTGCGACGATACCCTGACGCCGTTCGAACATTGACGCTGGATGCAGTGGTACCCCCGACGGTTGCGCTTGGCCCGGATATCGGCCCGCTGGCCCAACGATCCCTGGACCTGATTTTCCAGCGTTGTCTGGAGAGCCCGGGGTGCAACGAAGCCTTCGGCGACATGCATGGTCCGACCATGGAGTTGCTCGACTCGCTGGAGAATCAGCCTCGGATCGTCAGCTATGAGGATGTGGTCAGTGGCAGGCTGTCGACGATGGAGTTCACCCGTCAGCATCTGGCAATAATGCTGCGCCTGCTGTCATACAGTTCGCAGACTGCCGCCATCCTGCCATCGATGCTGCATGACGCCATCGTCAATGACAATTTCGCGCCACTGGCCCGCCAGGTTTCGTTGCAAAGTGAATCGCTGGGCGATTCTCTGTCCACCGGCATGCATCACGCCATCATCTGCACCGAAGACGCCCCTCGCATGAACCGCGATGAAGACGGACTTCGCATGAACCGCGATGAAGACGGACTTCGCACGCACCGCGATGAAGACGGACTTCGAATGCACCACGATGGAGACGCCCTGCGTACGCACCGCGTTGAGGATACTCATCAAGCCCGCCTCGATGAGGCTGATGAGAAGCCGAATCTGCAGAGCAACAGTTACCTGGGCGAACATGTGGTCGAGTCATTACTGGCCACGTGCAGCGATTGGCCAATCGGTCGCATCGACGCAGATTTCCATGACCCCGTCGCATCAGCAACTGCTCCGGTACTGATCCTGTCCGGAGGGGCTGATCCCATTACCCCACCTTCGTATGGCGAACAGGCTGCCGCAACGCTTGGCAACTCGCGTCATCTGGTCAATGCAGACCAGGGACATATGCAGGCGCCTTTCGGATGTATGCCTGTACTGCTGGCACAGTTTCTGGACAGCGTAGATCCGCAGGGTCTTGACACACAATGCCTGGAACGCCTGCGCGTCGCACCCTTCTTCATCGATGCCAATGGGCCGCTGCCATGATCATCGCGGAGAATCTTCACAAGAGCTTCAAACGCACCGGCGCGGGTAGCGGCAGGTTCTCGTTCGGAAACCTGTTCGGTGCCAGCCAGGACAAAGCCGATCCTGACCCTCGTCGGATACTGGCCGTCCAGTCTGTCACCTTCACCGCTGCCGACGGCAGCATCACCGGACTGCTCGGGCCCAATGGAGCGGGCAAGTCCACCACCTTGCGCATGCTGGCTACCCTGATCAAACCCGAAGGTGGCCACGCCAGTGTGGACGGACATGATGTCGTCGAACAGGTATTGCAGGTGCGACAGCATCTTGGCTTCATGCCACACAACGCGGGTATCTATCCGCGCCTGAGCGCACGCGAGAATGTTCACTACTATGCAAGACTGTGCGGTCTGGACGGATCGCAATCGGAAGCACGCGCCGGTGAACTGATCGAGCAGCTTGACATGACCGGTTTCGCAGATCGTCGTGCAACCGGTTTTTCGCAAGGACAGAAGACCAAGGTCGCACTGGCTCGTGCCCTGGTACATCGCCCGCAGACCATCATGCTCGATGAACCGACCAATGGACTCGATGTCATGGCCACCCGTGGATTGCGGGAGATCATCCGACAACTGGCTGCAGACGGGCACTGCATTGTATTCTCCAGCCACATCATGCAGGAAGTAACGGCCCTGTGCGATCACATTGCCATCATCACCGAGGGCACCATAGCCATACAGGATTCGCTGCCGGAGATCCTGCGAAGAACCGGGCAAACGGATCTGGAAGAAGCCTTCGTCGCCGCCACCAGCACACTGACGGAGCAGACCCATTCATGAGTCTGTTCATCATCATGTTCAAGGAGATCATCGACAACCTGCGTGATCGCCAGACAGTGTTCTACGCACTGCTGTTCGGCCCCGTGCTGCTGCCGCTGTTGCTGGGTGGCTCATTGGTCATGAGCTTCAAACAATTGTCGATCGACTTCGACGAAGTCACCAGCCTCAGCGTGGTCAACCCCGAGCGCGCACCGGAGCTGATGGAATTTCTGTACAGCAATAATATTGACATCATCGCCGCACCGGCACACGTGCAGACCAGCGTGCGACAGGGAGACACCCCGGTCGTACTGGAAATCCCGGATGACTTTGCCAGCCAACTGCGCCTCGGACGACCAGCGCCGCTGACCTTGCATGTCAACAGTGCCGACAAGGAATCAAGCAAGGCGGCACGCAGGGTGAACGCCATACTGGATGTCTACAAAGGCACTCTGAACAATCTGCGACTACTGCACCGCGGCATCGACCCGAGCGTGTTCAACAGTCTGAATGTGGTGGAAAACGATCTGTCCGGCGAAAGTGCCAGTGGACAGATGCTGGCGTCCCTGCTCCCGTTTCTGTTCATCATGTCCATGGTCATGGGCGGCTTCTACCTGGCCATTGACACCACCGCCGGCGAAAAGGAACGGCAATCACTGGAACCACTGCTGAGTCTGCCCCTGAAGCGCAGTGCCGTGGTCTTTGGTAAATACGGTGCCACACTGTGCTTCGTCACCCTGTCCAGTCTGCTGACGGCCCTCAGCATCTACACCCTGTTCCGGTTGTTTCCCATAGAACTGATGGGTGGTCAGATACGCTTCGACGGACCGACGATAAGCCGAGCCTTCCTGTTGGCCAGTCCGTTGCTGCTGTTCATCTCGTCGATGCTGATCACGATTGCGGCGGTGACGCGCAGCAGTAAGGAGGCACAGACCTACCTGGGCCTGCTGATGGTCGTACCAATGGCGCCATTCTTCCTGCTGCAATTCCTCAACGTTCGCTCCACGACCATGACGATGCCGATACCGATGCTCAGTCAGTACCAGTTGCTGGAAAGTACCGTGCTGGGCGAGAGCATTCCATGGCATCACGTTGTCCTGTCCGCTAGCGGAACACTGGCGGCAACCACGCTCCTGCTGCTGCTGGCAAGCTGGCTGTACCAGCGAGAGCGCCTGCTGAGCTGACGGCCCGTGGCCTCATCGGGATTCGTTGACCAGATCGGGCAATTTCTGGCGCTGGATCTTGCCCGATGGCCCCTTCGGCAGTTCATCCATGAAGTGGATTCGATCCGGGCACTTGAATGCACCGACGCGTTCTGCGCACAGTCTGATCAAGCTCGCCTCATCCAGTGAGGACGATGCTTTGAGACTCACCGCAGCCTCCACCCGCTGGCCGAATCGCTCACAGGGTATGGCAAAGGCGGCGGCTTCGATGACATCGGCATGCTGGTAGAGTGCATCGTCGATTTCACGAGGCGCTATGTTCTCACCACCCTTGATGATCAACTCTTTCAAGCGGCCGGTGATAAAGAGATAACCGTCCTGATCCCTGTAACCCATGTCCCCGGTACGTAACCAGCCCTCTGCGGTGACAGCCTCCCTGGTGGCCGCAGGATCCTTGAAGTAACGCTGCATCACGTTGGGACCACGGATCAACAATTCGCCCTCGCAACCTGCCGGTACGTCGCTCAGCGACGCGTCCACTACGCGCACCTCGTCCCCGAAAGGCACCCCCGGCGAACCCAGCTTGCGCACACCCGGTGGCAATGGATTACTCAGTATCTGGGCCGCTGTCTCGGTCAATCCCATGGTCTCGATCAGCGCGATGCCAAAAAGTCGTTCGAAACTGTCATGCACAGCCGGAGACAAGGGAGCCGAGGCTGAGCGTCCGAATCGCAGTAATGGCCTCTGCACCGCGGTGCCTGCGTCACGTAGCAGATAGGCAATCTGCGTGGGCACGACACTGAACCACGTACATTGAAACCGATCGATCCACTGCCAGAACCCGGACGTGGAAAACCGCACCGGAAAAACCGCGGATCCCGCGCTGAGCAGCGGACCCAGCAGCGTCACGCACAATCCGTTGATGTGGTACAGGGGCAAGACGCACAGTGCTCTGTCACTCGAGGTGAGTCCGTGAGCCAGGACGACGTTGCGACCTCCGGCCAGCAGATTTCCATGACTGAGCACCACACCCTTGGGTCTGCCCGTGGTACCACTGGTGTACATGAGCACGCCATCGGT
>JABDKN010000169.1 GCA_013002205.1 Granulosicoccus sp. | reverse complement strand
CTGGATGGTGGTATGACCACCTGGCTCGATGATACCAATCACAATGGTGTCGTCGACTCGGGTGAGAAGGCCTATCTGTACATCGCCATGCGTCGTGGCGGCAGCCAGTACTATGCACTGGATGTCTCGGATCTCAACAATCCGAAATACATGTGGAGCATTCAGGGTCGCACCAATACCCTGGATACGGATCTGAGCACGGCTGACGGTGATTTCGTGGAACTGGGCGATACCTGGTCGAGGCCCATCAAAACACGCGTACGCGACGGTTCGACGGTCAAGGATGTCCTGGTCTTCGGTGGCGGCTACGATCCGAACCAGGATCCTACTGCAGACAGCACGACGGCCACCAGTGCCGACACGACCACCGTAGAAGACAGCCGCTCTACCGATGGTATCGGACGCGCCATTTTCATCGTGGATGCGAAAACCGGCGCCAAGCTCTGGCAGACCAACCGAGCCGGTCAGTTCAGTGGCATGAACTACAGCATACCTTCCGAGATACGGGTCATCGACATCGATTTCGACGGTCTGGCGGATCAGCTCTACGCCGGAGACATGGGCGGCCAGATCTGGCGTGTGGACATCAACAACGATGCAACGCTGAGCAACTCTCTGGACAGCCGAATCGACGGTGGCAGAATTGCCGAGCTGGCCGGGGATGAACCCGCAGATGCACGACGCTTTTACTATCCGCCGGATGTCTCGATCATCTCGGTGGACGGTCAACAGCAACTGGCGATCTCGATCGGGTCGGGCTGGCGAGCGCATCCGCTGGACACAGTCGTCCAGGACAGGTTTTACAGTCTGCGATTACCCTATGTCTATGGCAAACCGATCGACAGCTATGGTGTGACCGTCTATCCGACTGTCACCCACACGACCACGGGTTTGATCGACGTGACCACAGAGGCGGCAAAGAGCATGCCGGCAGATGCCCGAGGCTGGTTCATGAACCTGGGAGCAGACGGTGAAAAAGTCCTGAGTTCCAGTGTCACCGCAGACCACAAGGTGCTGTTCACCTCCTATCTGCCAGAGACGAACTCGGAGGCGTGTTCGGCCGCAGAAGGTTCCGGAGCGGTGTACGCCGTCAGCGTATTCAATGGTGCACCGGTTCTGAATCTGGATGAAACCGGTAGCGTTGATGAACTGACCTTGACCGATCGGTTCAGGATACTCAACCACGCAGGCATACCTCCTGCCACCTCGGTACTGTTTCCCGAGACCGGCGATCCCACCGCAGTCGTCGGTACCGAGACGCTGGATGAATTCGAACTTGACGAACTGCGGCGTCGCACGTTCTGGCAGGAAATGATCGAAGAGGACAGCTAAGCCCCTCACTTTTCGTGTTCTGGCCCGCAAACTCCCGGAGGCGGGTCGATGTACGTTCAGGGTTATGCGATCACGGTCGATAACCCTGTTCAGGAACCTCTCCAGTAGAGGCTCATCATCCCCTGACACACAGGCCAGAACTATCACCATGTCACAGCAGAATCGTTTACCGGCCATCACGGGCCGCCGCAGGAATCGTGGCTTCACGATGATTGAAGTACTGATCGTGGTTGCCATCGTCGGCATCCTGGCAGGCCTCGCCTACCCGCAATACGGAAGCTATCTGCAAAAGAGCCGCCGGGCCGACGGTCATCTCTCCCTGCTGGAGGAAGTACAGACGATGGAGCGTTGCAAGGCTACTCGCTACTCCTACGCCAATTGCAGCCTGTCCAAGACCACCTCACCGGAGTCCTACTACACACTGAGCCTGGTCAATGCCGCCAGCAGCTTCACCATCACGGCAACCGGCCAGGGCAAACAGGCAGATGACACCGACTGCAAGGTCATGACGATCAATCAATTGGGCGTCAGAACGCCGGATCCGGATACCACCCGATGCTGGCCGAGTTGACGGCGAACTGAAAACTGATGGCTGGCTCTCGATCCGGTGAGTTCGTAGCCGTTTCTTTCTAAATTTTCATGTAACACCGCCGATAGCCTGCTCATGGAGATAAAACTCAACCAAGGATTCACGCTGATCGAATTACTGGTGGCGTTGTCCATCGCGGGAATTCTGCTGGGCATAGGTGTGCCAAGTTTCGCTGAGGCCGTCAAGGAGAGCCGCATCAGTTCACAATACAACGCAATGGTCGGCTCACTCTTTCTGGCACGCTCGGAAGCGGTCAAGGGCCCTGGTGTAGTAACCGTCTGCCCTCGGGAGGCACTCGGTGCCAGTCAATGTGGAGACGAGAGCGACTGGAATAATGGCTGGCTGGTTTTCATAGACCGGACCACCGTTCAGGGCGAGGCAACGGCCAAGGTCGATGTCGGTGACGAGATCATCGCAGTAGAGCCCGGTGTCAAGGGTGATAACACCGTCATGGCAATCGGCTCACCCACCAATTCTGCCGCTGATGCCAAAGAGGTCGGCTTTATCCGTTATACACAAAGTGGCGGTGCGCAGTGGGCCAGCGGTTCAGTGATCCTGTGTGATGCAAGTCGCGGCCCGGTCTCTTCACGCGCCATCAACATCGTGCTCACAGGCGATATTCGCCGTGGTCGTGTCAGCAGCGGAAGCGATGCACCTCGAGACGCGTTCAACCAGCCGTTGACGAAACACTGCCCTGAAGCGGCCTGAGCAATGAGCCTCCTGAACACACACGCTTGCTCGTCGCCAGCTGCGCAACCCGCTGCAGCCGGTGCCGTGCGATCGACCAGGAGCTGCCATCGGCAGACACAGGGCGGTGTGGGTCTCATCGAAATTCTCATAGCGGTCATCATCATGTCGATGGGTTTTCTGGCTGCTGCGCGCATGCAGGTGGAAGGCATGCGTTTCAGCCAGAGCGCCTATCACCAGTCGCAGGCCTACTTCCTGGCCAACGACATGATCGATCGCATGCGCAGTAACATTCCCGGTGTCGAACAGGGTCATTACAGCGCAGAGACGACCAGCGCCACAGCCAGCAGCCCGGGATGCGATGTCATCCAGTGCAATCCGCTGGGCATCGCCCGACAGGACCTGTTCGACTGGAGTGCCAGTCTGCACCCTTTGCAGACAGTCACCGGCTTCATACCCGCACTGCCCGGTACGGCCACGACACCTGCGCAGGGCGAGATCATTGACATGGGCAATGGCGTATTCGCCGTGGTCATGCGCTGGAACGAGATCATCAATGGTGAAGACAATCAGCAAAGCCTGCGTATTCAGTTTGCACTGGAAGAAAGCTGATGAGACACGACATGGCCCGTACCTCAACCCTGCACGGCAATCGTCCTGATAAGCGGAAGATGATCGGTCTGTCGCTGATCGAATTGATGATCGCAATGACGCTGGGCCTGATCCTGATTGCTGGAATGATTGCCGTGTTTGCCGGTAACAAGCGCAGTGCAGACCTGAACTCCGCCATGTCCGATATCCAGGAGAACGCGCGCTTTGCGCTGAACAACATGGCCAGTGAGATTCGCATGTCCGGCTTCCAGGGTTGCATGGATCTGAACTCTGCAAAGCCGACATTGCTGGGCAACTCCCTGCCCACCACCGATCTGCAACTGACCGCTGCCATGGGCTCGGTGATAGGCGGTGCCAATCTATGGACCCCTGCACCACCACCAGGATTCGTAACGGCTAATCATGATGCCATACCGGGAACCCATGCCCTGACCTTGCAATACGGCTCTCCCGCGACTTTTCCTCTGCTCAACACCGTCGGCACCGGCGGCATCCCGGATACCCTCGGCCCTGTCGTGGTGGATACCACACCGGGTATCAGTCGTGAGGACTTCAACCTCAAGGCGGGGGACTACGCCGTCATTGGTGACTGCAACGGGGCAGATATCTTTCGCGTAAGCTCGGTGACCAACGGTGCCAACAGTGCCACGATCGGGCATGCCGCCAGTGCCAACAGCAGCGGCGCGTTCAGCCGCATCTATGCCGGTGGGGCAAACTCGACCACCAAGCTCATGCGCTTCGTATCCAGCGTCTACTACGTGGGCGATACCGGCATTACCAATGACCAGGGCGACAGCATCACGGCGCTCTACATGCAGTCCCTGCCCTATGGCAACCCGGTGCTGAATCCGCCAACGGAGCTGGTGCGTGGTGTCGAAGACATGCGACTGACGTTCGGCATCCGCACCGGTGCGCAAAGCCTGACCTATGTGTTACCGACCGATCCACTGTACGATCCTCGCCAGATAGAAAGCATCCGGATCGGTTTGCTGATGAATTCCTTCGACCGGATAGCCCAGGACGATGACACCAATTCCTACATCATTGCCGGTCAGTTGATTG
Organism: Granulosicoccus sp.; assembly: GCA_013002205.1. Lineage (GTDB taxonomy): Bacteria > Pseudomonadota > Gammaproteobacteria > Granulosicoccales > Granulosicoccaceae > Granulosicoccus. The sequence continues at coordinate 3,564 of JABDKN010000169.1, read as the reverse complement.
CCGCCAAGGGCAGCACTGACACCAACGCTGCCGGGGAACACGAGAAAGACCGCCGTTATCGCCTGGCATTCAATACCACCGTCAAGGTCCGAAACAGGCGATCCAGACCATGATGCAGGCCTGTCACCTTTCCCGATTCGTGCGGAGCAGCGAGCCCATGAAACCTTTCTGTCAACGTGGCGGCGCCCTGCTGGTGGCCATGGTCATGATTTTCATGCTCTCCATCATGGGCGTATCGGTGATGCGCAGCTCCACCCTGGAAAAACGCATGGCGATCAATGCCATTCAGACCTCGACTACCTTTCAGGCTGCCGAATCCGCCGCCAACCTGGCGTTGAATCGTCCGGCCAATCTCAACGTCGCGCATTCAGCTGGCTCGCACAAACCGGTCGTGCTGGCCATTGACGAAGTACACCTGGACATCGGGCTCGAATCGCGCTCGACACTCGAATGGGTTGGCTCCGGCGTGGCACCGGGTTTTTCCCTGGGTGAAGGTACCGCCGGATTCGAAGGATTGTATTACGTGGCTACCGGAGTCAGTGCCATCGACGCCGTACGCTCGCAATCCACCGTTGAGCAGGGCGCCTACCGCGTCGTGCCCGCAGCCAACTGAAATGAGCAGATTTAGACCGTTTTTCTTCAAGTTGTCATCGAAGTTCAACCTCGCCGAGGTCGTAGCATGAATAAGAGCCGATTTAATCCCGATACCGTCCAGCTTCCACGCAGGACAACCGTTGCATCCATGATGCTGGGCCTCCTGGTGGGCACTGTCACGACGTTCTCCTCGGTATACGCGGATGATACGGAAGTGTTCTTCGGGCAATTGGATCCGGACATGAATGTCTTCCCCAATGTCCTGTTCGTGCTGGATACCTCCGGTTCCATGAACTCGGGTGATTCCGGGTATTCGGGTACGCGACTTGAACGCATGAAGTCGGCGCTGAATACCATCCTCGACAACTCGAGTAACGTCAACGTCGGTCTGATGCGATTCAACGGGTACTACGGTGGTGGCGCCGTGCTGTACCCGGTTACCGGAATCGACCAGCCTATCTGTCCGAACAACGATTGCGGAAGCATCTCGCTGAGCGCGCAAGTGTCACAGGACAACGATGACATGGAGCAGTACGTATCCAGTGGCCAGATGACGCCTGGCGGAACCCGCCTGAGCCTGGGCGAGGATGACGACGACAATCCGCAGTTGACCAGTTTCCGTTTCCAGAACCTGGACATACCCTCGGGTGTCACGATTACCAGTGCAACACTGGAATTCACGGCAGAGGCGACGCGCACAGGCAGCGCCGATCTCGTGCTCAGTGGCCAGGATGTGGGTGATGCGCCGACGATAGGCACCACGGATCACTACCTGACAGGCCAGCCACGCACGACAGCCGTGGTCAACTGGCAGCCGGATGACTGGTACATCGGCAATACCTACGAATCACCCGATGTCAGCGCGATCGTACAGGAAGTGACCGACCGCGCAGACTGGTGCGGTGGACAGTCGATGGCCTTCATCGTCGAAGGTACCGGTACACGTGCTGCCTACACCTACAACAAGAGCCCCAGTCGAGCCCCGATCCTGCGTATCACCTACGATTCGGACAGTATTCCGGAGGACAAGGGCTGCACGAGCAAGGCAGCACTGGCGCAGATCGGCAGCTCCAGTGACGACGCCTACGAAAAGGTGAACAATGGCAAGATCATACCCAACAGCAACGAACTGAAGCTCCCACAAACGAGCAATAAAACAAGCAGGCGTATCGTGACGCGTTTGCGTTTCCAGGGCCTGTCCGTGCCGCCAGGTGCGACCATAGAGAGCGCATCCATCGAATTCGAGGTGGATGAACAACGCGACGGTGCGCTGCAGATCCTGATCGAGGCCGAGAATGTGGACAGTGCGCCCGAGCTGGTGGCCAACAACTACTGGATCAGCAACCGCCCGGTGGTCTCCAGTCCGGTCCTCTGGAACATTGCCGATTCTGATGACTGGCCGGTCAACACCAAGGTGTCCACACCCGACATCGCCAGTCATGTGCAGACTATCGTCAACCGATCAGGCTGGGAAACGAACAACGATATCGCCTTCGTGCTGCGGCACACAGGTTCCAACAACAATCGTCGCGTCTTTGATTCCTACGATGGCGAACAGCCGGCCGCTGCCAAGCTGCGGGTCACCTATCGTACCAAGCTCGGTGCATCAGGCGGTGCCCAGGCCAACTTCAAGACGGCCCGTGAAGACATGAAGAAAGTGGTCAGCGAACTGAGTGCAACCGGTGGTACACCGATCGTTGCCGCCTACTACGAAGCCGTGCAATACATGCTGGGCGGTCCCGTCGATTATGGCACGAAGCGAGGCTACTACACCCATCAGTACCATCGCGTCTCACACCCCGCCAGCTATACCGGTGGTTCGGTGTCCGTCGATTCCCGATGCACGGCGGCCAACCCCGAGAGCAGCTACTGCAAGAACGAGCAGATCAATGGGACAGCCACCTATATATCCCCACTGGCTGACAGTTGCCAGACCAATCACCTGGTGTTTCTCTCCGACGGTGTGCCGACCAGCAACACGGCCATCAGCAGGGTGAAGGAACTGATCGATGAAACCTCATGCAGCCCGGACAGTGGCAACGAAGCCTGTGGTCGCGAACTGGCAAGCTGGCTGGAACAGACCGACCACAACGAGAATATTTCCCGAAAACAGAACATCAATACCTACACCATCGGTTTCAATATCAACAGCAGCTTTCTGGCCGACCTGGCCACAGCCGGTGGCGGCAGCTACTACGATGCCGCTTCCTCAGAGGAGCTGGTGGCCGTTTTCCAGAACATCCTGGGGGATGTGCTGGCTGTGGATACCAGCTTCGTTGCTCCTGGCGCGACCGTCAATCAGTTCAATCGACTGACCCATCGCAACGATATCTATTTTGCACTGTTCAAGCCTGACCAGCGTCCGGGCTGGGCCGGCAATCTCAAACGCTACCACGTTGGGGCAAACTCGAGCGGTAACGTCGTCATCCAGGACAAGAACGGTAAACCGGCAGTCGATGCAAAAACCGGGTTCTTCAACGAAACCGCCAAAAGCTGGTGGACTGCTGGCATCGATGGAAGTGCGGTGGAGGCAGGTGGCGCAGCGAGCAACATCAGCCTGGCAGGACCCGGTGGCAGCGGCAGTCGTCGTGTATTCACCTGGATGGGCACCAGCATACCCAGTGGCGGTGTGGATCTGACCGCAGCTGCGCAAAAGCTGCATGAGGACAATATCGCCATCGACATCGATGCACTGGGACTTGGCGGGGGACTCACCCTGGCCAATATAGAGCGACGCAATGAGCTGTTGCAGTGGACACGCGGCATCGACCTGAAAGATGAGGATCTGGACGGTAGCATCTCAGACGCCCGCACCCACATGGGTGATCCCATGCACGCGCAACCTGCCATTCTGAATTACGCAGACGGAGGGTCAACGAAAACCACGATCTTCGTGGCGACCAATGAGGGTCTGTTGCATGCCGTCGAGCACGAAAACGGCACGGAGTTGTACGCCTATATGCCCAAGGA
>JABDKN010000125.1 GCA_013002205.1 Granulosicoccus sp. | reverse complement strand
GCCGAGGAGGCACGCTTGCAGGCTGAAGCCGAGGCGGCGGAAGCAGCACGCTTGCAGGCTGAAGCCGAGGCGGCCGAGGAGGCACGCCTGCAGGCCGAAGCCGAGGCGGCGGAAGAAGCACGCCTGCAGGCCGAAGCCGAGGCGGCGGAAGAAGCACGCTTGCAGGCTGAAGTCGAAGCCGAAGAACAAAAGCGGCTTGCGTCTGCGGCCCTGGCAGCGGATAACAATGAGGCAGACTTGAAGGTGGCGATTGCCGACACTGATGTCACTGATCGGGCAAAGCAAGCTGCTGCTGCCGAAGCGTCGCGTATCGCGGCGCTGGCCAGGCAGATGCGGGAATATGAACGAGTCAGGGACCGCGAGTTGAAAATCCTGTCCGGCCTGTCTCTGCGCCTGCGCTTCCTGCCGGGCTCCGCCACGATTTCCAAGGCTACCCAGCGGGCTCTGGATGGTATGTTCGACTTGCTGTACCTGTACTCGGACGTACCGATACTGGTATCTCTGGCCACCAATGAGTCTGATGGCAGTGCCGCTGACAATGTGTTGAGTCGTGATCGTGGTCGGGCAATCGCTTCCTACCTGATCCAGCGAGGACTTGAGAAAAAACGTTTCCGGATTCGCATCGAGTCTGGCAACGATTTACCCGAAGGCACACACCGTGTCAGAGTGTCTGCGGAGGACATCAGCCAATGAACGTCGATTCGCCCACAACTCTGCTGTACAGCCTGTTGGCCGCCACCGCTCTGGGAGCGGTCATGGGGTATTGCGTGGCCCTGCTACGCGCCAAGCGACGTGCACGCATGGTCATAGACGATGTGCGGCGGGAACTCACTCGATTGAAATCCGCCGAAGCCGATCTGCAATCGGCGCGTGCCGACCTCGATGTTCTGCGACAGTCACTGGCGGAGTCCGAGGAGCGGGCACAGACCACCTTGAAGCGCGAGGAAGCACTGGATGTCCACGCGCAATTGCAGGCTCAGCGTATCCAGACTCTGGAATCGCAGGTTGCCTCCTATGAAGATCAACAGATTCGCCTGAAACGAGATTTCGCCAGCTACAAATCCAACAAGTCCAGGGAGCTGGAGCTGGCCAGGAACAAACCGGATTCCTGGTCGGGGGCCAATGAATTACCCGTCCTGCAGAAGAGAATCAACGAACCTGCCATCAGCCGAAATACACAAGCCTCCCTGCACTCTCTCGAAGCGGCACCCGATGGCAACGAGGCAGTGACAAGTTCGTACACGCGCAAGCCGGGATCGCGAGGGCTGCGCAGTCCTCTGTCGCGTGAATTGGATATACCCTCATTGTCCGAGTCTGAATTGCCGGATTCGGTAGACGAACTGGACTTTGAGCTGGTCGATCTGGACGGCACCGGGGAATGGCCGCGTGGGTAGAGCGCATGACAGACCCATGTGGCAGCAGTTGTTCAAACTTGACGTAACCAGCGACCAGAGCCTGCAGGCCCAGTTGAGACAAACACTGGTCAAGGCCATTCTCGACCAGCGAATTCCTGTAGACATTCCCTTGCCCTCATCCCGGGAGCTGTCCCGACAGTTGAATGTTGCCCGCAATACTGTCGTGCTGGCCTATCAGCATCTGATTGACGAACATTACCTGCTTTCCCTGGAAAGACGTGGCTATTTCGTCAATCCGGCAATTCTGGACGGCATGGTCGACGCCCCCAGGCCCGGTAAGCGACCGGTGACATCCGACACCACGTATGCCGAGTCGGAAGAGGGGCCTGAGACGGTACTCGACCTGCTGGGACAGCGCAATATCAACCGTCCGCTCAACTGGCGTCAGTATGAATACCCGTTCATCTACGGGCAGACTGATTCCTCACTGTTTCCGGTCAACGACTGGCGGGAAGCCTGTCGCCTGTCACTGCGCGTGGATGCCATCAGTCGCTGGACCCAGGACCGGGTGGATCATGATGATGATCTGCTGGTAGAGCAGATTCACACCCGGGTACTTCCCCGGCGCGGAGTCTGGGCGGACAAGGATGAGATTCTCATCACGACCGGCGCACAGAATGCGCTGTTCCTGATAGGGCAACTGCTGCTGAACAGTAGCAGTCAGGTCGGGCTGGAGGATCCCTGTTATGTCGATGCACGCAATATATTTGCCCTGTACACCAGCAACCGGGTGCTGTTTCCAGTGGGCCGACACGGCGTTGTGACTGACGACCGGCTGGCCGGGTGCAAGATGCTGTATGTCACGCCAAGTCATCAGTGCCCGACCACCACGACCATGTCACTGGAGGCGCGAAAGGACCTGCTGCGCAAGTCGGCTCTTCATGATGTCACGATCGTGGAAGATGATTACGAGAGCGAACTGAATTTCGTCGGCAAGCCCACGCCTGCCCTGAAAAGCCTGGATACCGGCAACCAGGTGATCTATGTCGGCAGCCTGTCGAAGACCCTGGCACCCGGCTTGCGGGTCGGATTCATGGTGGGACCGAGAAAATTCATTCGCCAGGCGCGCGCACTGCGCAGGCTCATGTACCGGCACCCGCCAACGAACAACCAGCGAACGGTTGCGCATTTTCTGGCACTGGGTCATCACGACTCGGCGTTGCTGCGATTGACGCAGGCATTCAAGGCACGATGGCAGGTGCTGGACACCGCACTGAAACAGCACGATGTGTTCTCGGCGCAGGCGCCAAGCTTCGGCGGCTCATCGTTCTGGGTAAGGTTGCCGGAGGGCGTCCGGGCCCGTGAACTGGAATCGCTGGCTGCCGAGAACGGCATCATCATCAATGCAGGTGATCACTATTTCGCCAGTCGTGAAGGGCCGACCAATTTCTGCCGGCTCGGGTTTTCTTCCATCGCCGAGGAAAAGATTGTCGACGGTCTCGACAAACTCGCCCTGCTGACCCGGCAACTGAAGGCGAATTAGTACGGGACATACCGGGTCGGTCGGATTATCCATCCGACAGAGTGGGTGGACAGGCGTCTGCACGTGGGCCGTTTATTGCATTTCAGTGGGTTCGCCCCCGAGACTAACCTGCTATGCCGCTGCGTCGATTTCTACTCCATCTGCTGGTCCCCCTGTCGCTGATCTACGCGATGGCGGTGATGGCGGCAACGGACGACACCACACCCTGGCAGTCGGTTACCAGCAGCGATGGCAGCACCGCCGTGGCTCGTCATGAATCCGCTGCGGTGGCGGTGGATGGCAAGCTCTACCTGTTAGGTGGTCGTGGCGTCCGGCCGGTGCAGGTGTACGATCCTGTGACCGGGCAATGGCGTGTAATTGGCAATGCACCCATGGAGCTGCACCATTTTCAACCGGTCGCTATCGGGTCGACCATTTATGTGATCGGGGCGATGACCTGTTGTTTCCCGGATGAACCCAGCGTTGCCGAAATCCACACGTTTGACACGGTCACCGAGCAATGGGCGACGGTGGGGACCATGCCCGCCAGTCGACTGCGCGGCTCGGCAGCAGCGGCAGAGTACAACGGTCATATATATGTGCTTGGTGGAAATACCCTGGGACATAATGGCGGCGCCGTCGACTGGCTGGACCGGTATGATCCTGTCAGCCGGACATGGACGAGCCTGCCGGATGCACCGCATGCCAGGGATCACTTCGCACTGGTGGTCGTGAGTGGCAGGCTGGTGGCTGCCGGTGGCAGACGCAGCGATCTGCCAGACGTGTTCGACAAAGGCGTTGCCGCCACCGATATATTTGATATTGCGACGGCCACCTGGCATGTCGGAGCCGACATTCCGACCCTGCGCGCAGGTGCGCTGGCGGTGGCGGCTGGCAATGAGGTGCTGGTGGCGGGTGGCGAAATCAATACACAGAGCACCGCACTCAAAGTAACCGAAGCCTACGATCTGGATACCAATACCTGGCGTGCCCTGCAGCCGATGAATGAGGCCCGGCACAGTGGTGGTTCCGCGCTCATGGGCAGGACCTGGCATGTCGTCTCCGGCAGCAATGTCAAAGGTGGCGGCGGCGAGACCGCCTCGCACGAAACCCTTGCACTGGGCGTCGACCCGGATCGGGACGGTGATGGCTTGAGCGATGTGCAGGAGACGTCTGTCTACAGCACCGACCCTCTGGATGCGGACAGTGACGACGATGGTGCCATCGATGGTGCCGAAGTGGCCAATGGCAGCGATCCGAACCGCAGCGACTCGGACGAGGACGGGTTGACTGATGGTGATGAGATCAACGTCCACCTGACCAGCCCTATAGTGCAGGATACTGATGAGGATGGTCTGGGTGATGGTGCGGAGGTGCTGGTATGGAGGTCGGATCCACGCCGAACCGATTCGGACGGCGATGGCCTGGAAGATGCTGATGAAGTAGATAGAGGTACCGATATCAATCATGCAGATTCGGATCTGGACGGGCTGAACGACGGTGCCGAGATCATTGCCGGTACAGATCCACTGGATGCGGATTCCGATGATGACGGGCTGAACGATTCGGAAGATCCTGAGCCATTGGTGCCCGACAGTGCGGTGACGTCGGCTGGAAAAAATGGCGGTAGTGCAACTGCATGGCTGCTGGCCGCACTTGGAGTCGTTACGCTGTCGCGGCTGATCCGAAAAACGTCAATCTTTCGGCGAAAATACGTTGTTTTACGCTCTATCGATCAGAAACATTGAATTAAGTCTCAGAGCATACGACAATCACGGTGTTGCCCTGAGGCAGTACTTTTGAACCCGTGGAGTTTTCATTGTGCGTAAATTGACCTTGCCCCTGTTGGGTGTCCTGGGTAGTTGTCTCATTATCTTGCCTGTGACCGCCCAGCAAGTCGATAACAATCTGGTACTGCCCGATGCCAAACCGGGTGAGTGCTATGCAAAAGTGATCACACCGGCACGCTTCGAGACACGAAGTGAGGAGATCATCGTCCAGGAGGCTTCCGAGCGTATCGAGACAGTGGAAGCCACGTATGAATCTGCCGACCAGACCATCATCGTCAAGGATGCAGGGCAGGCGATCGAGGTGACGCCGACGGTCTTCTCCAAGGAAACCGACAAGGTGGAAGTGCGGCCCGCCGAACTCACCTGGACTACCCGGGTGGGTTCCAGGGTGATGCCGGCCAGCCCTGATGCCATCGAACATATTTCACGCTCCGGCATCGATACCAAGAGCGTCGATCCGGGCAGCTGCTTTGCCGAGTATTACACCGAAGCGCAGTACAAATCCGAAACCGTGCAGGTGATGGTGAAGGAAGCCACGCAGACTATCAGTGTGGTTCCTGCAGAATATGAAACCGTGGAGGAGCGGGTTGTCGTCAAGGAGGCATCCAGCGAAGTGGTGGACGTACCTGCAGTCTATCGTACCGAAACGGAATCGGTTCTGGTCGAACCAGCCCGCAGCGTCTGGCAGGAGAATTGTGGTGTGATCGAACGGGTAGATAATGCGACGGGTGAAGTCATGTGCCTGGTTGAAGTGCCTGCGCGCTACGAGACACTGACCAAGACGGTGCAGGACAAGCCTGCCACGACCAAGACCATCAACATACCGGCTGTGTACAAGACAATCAAAGTACAGCGACTGGTCCGGCCAGCGTCTGAAAAACGTGTGGATGTGCCCGCTGAATACACCTCGGTAAACCGACGTGTAAAGGTCGCCGACCCGGTTTTCTTCTGGCTGGCGAAAGGGGAGACCGCAGACTCCAATGCCGTTGCGACGGGCCGGGAGATCTGCCTGACACAACGTCCGGCCGAGTACGCCAACATAACGCGTGAAGTGGTCAGCGAGCCTGCTTCGACGAAGAACTCAGTCATTCCGGCCCGTTACCAGACGATTACCGTGCAGCGCCTGGTATCGCCGGCGTCCGAGCGTCGTATAACCATACCGGCGCGAACCAAGACAGTCACCAGTCAGATAGAACTGTCGCCGGCTCAGGCCGAGTGGAAGCAGGTGCTTTGCGAAGCCAACATGACGCGCCAGATCGTCACGTCGCTGCAACGCGCACTGAAGCGAGAAGGCTTCGACCCTGGCCCGATAGACGGCATCATGGGCCGGGGAACACTGAAGGCCATTGCGGACTATCAGACTGCCGAGGGTATCGATAAAGGTGGTATCACACTGCAGCTGCTCAGGCGCCTCAAGGTACAATCCTGATAGCCAGCGCATCGGCTGATCGGGACGCACTGACGCAGAGTAAACTGTGCCGCAGGGGTGACCGGTCGAGGTGGCCGAGGCAGTGATCTGCAGTCTGCGTCACCCGGTCGGAACGATCCTGGCGACTCGCACTACAGCCAGTGCGGAAGCAGTGCAGGTCGCCAGTCGGTATACAGTGACTGCCACTGATCCCAGGCTGCGTTCAACGGAGCGGTCCAGAACCAGCCAACCAGGGTGATGAAGATGACCAGGCAGCTGGCCGGGAGTTGTTGCATATCCAGCACTTTCAGGGCACTGCCGAACGAGCGTTTGATGCGCACACCGGTGAAGTCCACGCTGACCAGTTCATCGAGTACCAGGTGAATGATATAGCCCGCCGTCATGAAAAGTCCCAGCAGCCAGCTCAACAGCTCAGTGGTGTGCAGATGTCGCCAGGCCAGCGCGCACATCAATACACCTGCCATGATCGCCGCTATCAGGGAATGCAGGATGCCACGATGAGTGGTTACCGAGTGAAACAGCCACCACAGGGGAAATCTCACCAGCACGTAGACGGCAATCGCGCCCAGCCACAGCTCCAGAGCGGTATAACCCTGGATGCTGGCAAACATCCAGGCCAGTGCGGCGAGTGTGCCGAGCGCCGTGAACAGGGCGCGCGATGGCTGCGATTGCTTCAGATCGATGTCCGGCAGGATGCCACCGACCATCCCCGCCACGGTCAGCATCAAGCCCTCGGCCACGCCCAGTGACAGCAGTTTGGTACAGCAGGTTGCTCCCAGACTGACAACGGCTGCTGCACCGAAAATGTGTGTGTTAAAGTCGGCCAAGTTCAGGTCATCCTCAAAGAGGTCAGAGTGCTGGTAACGTTCAAGACAAATGCCTACGCGGATATAACCATGTTCGGTACGGCAGCCGTGTCGCTGCTGAAACTGATGGGCCAGAGTGGTAATGTACCCGGCGCCATACTCGCTGCCGACATCCCCGAAGCCCTGCAAACATTACACGAAGGACTGGCAAAGTTGGAAGCAGAAGAGGGCGAGTCTGGAAGCGACGGTCATGGCGGTGGCGAGTCTCAGGCTAGCGGTTATGGAGATGACGAGGACAATGTCCCGGTATCGCTCCACACACGCGCAGGACCGCTTATCAGTTTGCTCGAGGCGGCCAGCGCAGCCGGCGAGAACGTGCTGTGGGATAAGTAAAGCCGCCAGGGCGATCGATGCAGGAGCCATTTGCTGCTCGCCCGCCCTGATTTCCCTGACTTGTTCACCTGCTCGTTTTGCCTTAGTCTCGACGAAGGCCAACGAGGAAGAACGATGAAGAACATCAAGGGACCAGCATTGTTTCTGGCGCAGTTTGCCGGGGACGATGCGCCATTCAATTCATGGGATGAAATTACCCGATGGGCAGCAGGATGCGGGTATCGGGGAGTACAGATACCCAGCTGGGATACGCGACTGTTCGATCTCGCCAAGGCGGCATCGTCCAAGGATTATTGTGACGAGATCTCCGGCATTGCACAGGCCAACGATATCCAGATCACCGAGTTGTCGACGCACTTGCAGGGACAGCTGGTCGCCGTACACCCGGCCTACGACGAAGCCTTCGATGGGTTCGCCGTACCTGAAGTTCGTGGCAATCCGTCTGCACGGCAGGCCTGGGCGGTGGATCAGGTCATGCTGGCCCTGCAGGCATCGCAAAACCTGGGCATACAGGCGCACGCCACGTTTTCCGGCGCACTGGCCTGGCCCTATGTCTATCCCTGGCCGCAGCGTCCAGCCGGGCTCATCGACACAGCCTTCGACGAACTGGCCAGGCGCTGGAAGCCCATACTGGACAGGGCCGATGAGTGTGGTGTGGATGTGTGCTACGAGATTCACCCGGGCGAGGATCTGCACGATGGAGTGACCTTCGAGATGTTTCTCGACAGATTGCAGGGCCATAGCCGCTGCAACATGCTCTATGACCCGTCGCACTATGTACTTCAGCACCTGGACTACCTGGACAACATCGATATCTATCATGAGCGCATCCGCATGTTTCACGTCAAGGATGCGGAACTGAACCCGACCGGTCGCCAGGGTGTCTACTCGGGTTATCAGAACTGGGTCGATCGTGCCGGTCGCTTTCGCAGCCTGGGGGACGGGCAGGTGGATTTTCGCAGCGTCTTCTCCAAACTGGCTGCCTACGACTTCGACGGCTGGGCGGTGGTGGAGTGGGAATGTTGTCTCAAGCATCCGGAAGATGGCGCGCGAGAAGGTGCCCGCTTCGTGTCCGATCACCTCATTCGTGTCACCGAAAGGGCGTTTGACGACTTTGCCGATGGCGGGACCGACGAGGCAGCCAACAGGCGCATGCTGGGACTGGAGCACTAGGCATCATGGTCGACGGGACAACACAGCAGGCGCGTCCTGCACGCATAAGGCTCGGCATGGTGGGTGGCGGCCGCGATGCCTTCATCGGTGGCGTGCATCGCATGGCATCCAGGCTGGATGATCACTATGAACTGGTCGCTGGCGCGTTTTCATCGACACCCGAGAAATCTCTGGCGTCGGCTGTCGATCTGGGCGTGTCCGCTGAGCGCGCCTATGCCAGTTTCAGTGACATGGCTGAGCGCGAAGCCGCACGTGAGGATGGTATCGAGGCGGTCAGTATCGTGACGCCGAATCATCTGCATTATCCGGTTGCCTGTGCATTCCTGGAGCGTGGTATCCATGTCATCTGTGACAAGCCGATGACAGCGAGCCTTGCCGATGCAAAGTCGCTGGTGGAGAAGGTCTCTGCCTCGAAAGCCCTGTTTGTACTGACGCACAACTACACGGCCTATCCAATGATCAGGCAGGCCAGGGAGATGATTACCCAGGGGTTGCTGGGTGACATCCGCGTCATACAGGCGGAGTACGCACAGGACTGGCTGGCGACCAAGCTGGAAGACAGCGGGCAGAAGCAGGCTGGATGGCGAACTGACCCGGAACGTTCCGGCATGGGCGGCTGCATCGGCGACATCGGTACGCATGCCTTCAACCTGGCAGGCTTCGTATCGGGGCTTGAGCTGGAGTCCCTGTGCGCAGATATCCAGAGTTTCGTCCCGGGACGCAAGCTGGATGACAACGCGAATGTCCTGCTGCGATACCGTGGAGGGGCTCGCGGCGTGTTGTGGTCAAGCCAGGTTGCCACGGGCAATGAAAACGCCCTGCGACTGCGCATCTACGGCAGCCAGGCTGGTATCGAGTGGAGTCAGGAGGATCCCAACTACCTGTGGTTCACGGAGCTGGGCAAACCACGCCAGCTGATTACCCGCGGTGGCAGTGGGGCCAGTGAGGCAGCGGCTGGCCACACACGTATACCCGCCGGACACCCGGAAGGTTATCTGGAGGGATTTGCCAGCCTTTATGCCGACGCCGCGGAGGCTATTTACGCCGCTCGTGACGCTCGTACTCCGCCATCTGGCTGTCTGTATCCCACCGTGCACGACGGACTGGCAGGTGTGGCCTTCGTAGCTGCCGTCGTCGGTTCTTCGCAGGAGGGTGGTGTCTGGAAATCACTCGACATTCCATCCGGCAACGGCTGAGCAACGCTCATGACGCAATTCATCAACTCGACCGATCATCTGGTCACTGACGCACTGGATGGACTGTTGCGCACCCATCGTCTCAGTCGACTGGATGGTTATCCGCACATCAAGGTTATTTTTCGGCGTGATACGGGTAACGCGTCGGTGGCGCTGGTGTCCGGCGGTGGCTCCGGCCACGAGCCTGCGCATGCCGGGTTCGTGGCAGAGGGGCTGTTGAGTGCGGCCGTGTGCGGTGAAGTCTTCGCCTCGCCCAGTGTCGAAGCGGTGCTGGCCGGTATCCTGGCAGTGACCGGGGACGCCGGTTGCCTGCTGATCGTCAAGAACTATACCGGCGATCGTCTCAATTTCGGCCTGGCAGCGGAGCGTGCCAAGGCGCTTGGCAGAAAGGTGGAGATGGTGGTCGTGGGTGATGATGTGGCCTTGCCTGACTTGCCCCAGCCACGCGGCGTTGCCGGTACCTTGTTCGTGCACAAGATCGCCGGGCACCTGGCCTCGCAGGGCGCGTCCCTGGCGACGGTCGCAAGCGCCGCGCGCGCCGTGGCGAAGGCTGCCCGAAGCTACGGCGTAGCGCTGGACAACTGCACGGTGCCCGGCAGCAGCAAGGATGCAAGGGTGCCCACCGGCAAGGCGGAACTGGGGCTGGGCATACACGGCGAACCGGGTGTCCAGATGATCGATTTCACGACGGCCACATCGGTCTGCACCGTGCTGATGGACAAACTGGGTGAGTCGCTGGATGGCGGGACTGGGCAGGTCATGCTGCTCAATAACCTTGGCGGTGCAACGCCGCTGGAAATGCAGATACTGCTGAAGACACTGCTGGATACTGCCTCTGGCCAGCATATCAGGGCAGTCATTGGTCCTGCACCGATGATGACATCCCTGGATATGCATGGCTTCAGCGTATCGCTGCTGCCTGCGCAGGAGGAATGGATGCAAGCCCTGGAGTCGCCGGTAAACTGTGCGGCCTGGCCCGGCAGTCATCGTGTCGGAGCCATCGATGTGCAGCCGCTTCCGGAAGGTCTGCGTACGACCCCCGGTGACTCGAGTCATGACGAATCGGTGAGCGGATTGATTGCTGACAGCTGTGCAGCGTTCCTGGCCATGCAGGACGACCTGAATGCACTGGACGCCAGAACGGGAGACGGTGACACGGGTTCAACCGTTGCGCAGGCTGCCCGTAATCTGCACGCGGTCATCGGTAAATTGCCGCTGGCCGATCCACCGGCGTTGCTGCGTGCCATCAGTGACCAGTTGTCGGTGTCCATGGGTGGCTCCAGCGGCGTATTGCTGGCCATCCTGTTTTCGGCGGCCAGTGATGCTGCACGCGCTGGTGATGACACGTTAACGGCTCTGCGTGAGGGCGTCAGGCGCATGATGACGTATGGTGGCGCCTCGCTGGGAGACCGGACCATGATCGATGCGCTGGTTCCTGCACTGGACGAACTGCTGGACAGTGGCAGTCTGCAACAGGCGGCACAGGCGGCACGCAAGGGGGCTGACGCAACTGCCCGGATGAGCCGCGCGCGTTCAGGGCGGTCAACCTACGTGCCGGCAGCCTCATTGCAGGGTGTCATCGATCCGGGTGCGGAAGCGGTCGCACGTTACTTTGCCATGCTCGCCGCCCGTAACACCAGCCAGTAAGCCGCTGGTGAGTACACGCCAGCGCAGTGTCTGCCCACATGACTGTCCGAGCACTTGCGCTCTGGATGTGGAAGTGCTGGATGAACACAGAATAGGCCGTGTGTACGGTGCCAGGGACCACAGTTACACCCAGGGCGTCATCTGCGCCAAGGTGTCGCGCTATGCCGAGCGGGTACATCACCCGGATCGCCTGATGAGGCCACTCCGGCGCAAGGCTGGCGGGAAACCGGGTGCCGGCACAGCGGCCGACTCCCTGTTCGAGCCCATCAGCTGGGAGGACGCACTGGATACCATCTGCCAGCGATTCGACAGTATCCGGCAGCGTAGCGGTGCCGAAGCCATCTGGCCATTCCACTATGCCGGCACGATGGGACTGGTGCAGCGTGACGGCCTCGATCGATTCCGCCGTGCCTACGGCACGTCACGCCAGCACTCCACCTATTGCGTTGCCCTGTCGGACGCAGGATTCAAGGCGGGTGCCGGGATCAAGAGCGGCAGTGATGTGCGCATGATGCGCAAGAGCGATCTGATCGTGGTCTGGGGTGGTAACCCGGTCAATACCCAGGTCAATGTAATGCATCATGTGGCGCAGGCAAAGCGGCTCAATGGTGCAAAGTTCGTGGTCGTGGATCCCTACCGGACCAGGACCGCGGAAAAGGCCGACCTGCACCTGATGCTGAAACCCGGCACAGATGGTGCGCTGGCCTGTGCCGTGATGCATGTTCTGTTCGAGGAAGGCCTGGCTGACCAGGCCTATATGGCTGCGTACACCGACCAGCCTGAGCAATTGCGGCAGCATCTGGCCACCCGAACCCCTGGCTGGGCCTCACAGATAACGGGTCTGCCCGTGGAGCAGATCGTCGAATTCGCAAGGCTGTACGGGCGCACGAAAAAAGCCTTCCTGCGTATCGGCTACGGCTTTACCCGCTCCCGCAATGGTGCGGTGAACATGCACGCTGTCAGTTGCCTGCCAGCGGTCAGTGGTGCATGGCAGTACGAAGGTGGTGGTGCGCTGTACGGCAACGCGGCCATCTATGAGCTGGACAGGACGCAGATCCAGGGACTGGACATTCCGTGCAGTACCCGCATCATCGATCAGTCGCGTATCGGCCATGCGCTGACCGGGCATCCCGACGATCTGCAGGGAGGACCGGCCATCGAGGCCCTGTTCATCCAGAATACGAACCCGGCCGTAGTGGCACCGGACACGCGCCGCGTTCTCGATGGTCTGGCCCGGGATGATCTGTTCACCGTCGTGCATGAGCAGTTTCTGACCGAGACGGCCGCGTACGCTGACATCATACTGCCGGCTACCATGTTTCTGGAGCATGACGATATCTACACCGCCAGTGGTCATACCCACCTGCAGATCGGTCCGAAATTGCTGGAACCACCCGGTGAATGTCGCAGCAACCACTGGGTCCTGCAGGCCATGGCACGACGTCTGGGACTGACGCAGGCAGGCTTCCACCTGAGTGAGCGCGAATTGATCGACAACCTGCTGCAATCATCGGACTTGCCGGATTATGCCAGTGTGGTGGCCAGCGGCGGTGTGGATCGTGCGTGGCCCTCGTTCGCCGATGCCAATTTCCTGAACGGTTTCGGTACCCCGGACAAACGGTTCCATTTTTCTCCGGACTGGAGCGCAGTGGGCAGGCATTTCTCGGGCATGCCCTCGTTTCCCGATCACTGGGCGGTCATCGATTCACCTACTGAGGATTGCCCCTTGCGTCTCGTGGCAGCTCCCGCACGGCAATTTCTCAATACCAGTTTTTCAGAAACGCAATCGAGTCGGAAGATGGAGAAACGTCCGCTTGCACGGATCCACCCGGATGACCTGGCTCGCTATCAGCTCGAAGATGGCGAACTGGTGACACTGGGCAACGCGCTGGGTCAGGTGTCGTTGACCGCTTTGGCCTTCGACGGAGTGCAGACCGGCACCGTGGTGGTGGAGGGGCTGTGGCATAACAAGGATTTTGCCGGTGGTCTGGGTATCAATACCCTGATCAGCAGCGAACCGGGAAAACCCGACGGTGGCGCGGTGTTTCATGATACCGCGGTCTGGGTGCGTGCCGGGACCTGATGCCGGCACTGTGGCGTGGTGGTGCAGTAGTGCTCAGTAGTGCCCTAGTGCCGCTGTGCCGTGGTGCCTGTGCGTGCTGGCCTGTGGCTGAAGAACGTGGAAACCTTTACAGCGTTCGCGGGTCAGTATTCCCATGCCTCCCTGCTCTGGAGCATTCCTGCGACGTTGCAACTGCCAGCATGAACCTGGCCACTCGGCACGCTACCTTAAAGTCGAATCCTCACGCGAAACTGCTCATGAAAACAAACATTGCTGCTTCTCGATATATAACAAGCCTGGCACTTGCACTTCTCGCCCTGCTGGCATCCTCACTGGTCATGGCGGCCGAACCCGTGTCCAAATCCCGTTTCGGCGGCGTGGCCATCGGTGGTCATGATTCGGTGCTCTATCATCAGATCGAGCCTGAACCGCAGGCGTCTGCCGTAGAAGGTACAAAGGGCTACACGGTGGAGTACAAGGGTGCCAAATGGCTGTTTGCGACCCAGGAGAGCAGCGCACTGTTTGCTGCCGATCCGCAGAAGTATTCACCTGCCTACAATGGATTCTGCGCCAATGCACTGAGCCTGGGCGAGGGACTGGTGCGCACCGATGGTACGCACTGGGAAATTTTCGATGACAGACTCTACCTGTTTTACGCAGCGCGTGGGCGGGATCGCTGGACCGGGGGCAACTGGGAAACCTACAAACAGGATGCAGACGCAGCCTGGGAGAGTCTGTCGAACTAAGCTGATGCATTTGTCCGGACGTGTCCGCGGTGACCTGTTCATCCTGCTGGCAGCGTTCATCTGGGGCGTGGCATTCTATTTCCAGAAGATTGCCATGCTGCAGATTGGTCCGCTACTCTTTCTCGGTATGCGCGGCACGGTAGCAGCGGCAGCACTGCTGCCTTTTGTCATGGCCGAGCAAGGCTGGTGCCGGGGACTGGCCGTATTTCGCGATGAGCCGACTGCGGTATCACGGCACGAACCCGATTTGGGCGGTGGACGATACGTCGTGGCCTACGGGATGTTCGCCGGCCTGGTGTTCTTTGTTGCTGCCGCAGTCCAGCAGACCGGAATCGTCACGGCTACGGTCACCAACACCGGTTTTCTCACAGCGCTCTACGTTGTGGTCACACCCTTGCTGTTCTGGATGGTGCGCCGGCAGAGACCGGGGATACGCATCTGGCTGGCGGTTATACTGGCCTCTACAGGTGTCTGGGGTCTCAGTGGCGGTTCGCTTAGTGCCCTGAACACGGGCGACATTCTAGTCGCGTGTTCATCGATTTTCTGGGCTTGCCTGATCATCATATCGGGTGAAGCATCCCGCCATGCTCAGCCTATGAGCTACACCTTCGTGCAGTTTGTTGTCGTGGCGGTTCTGGGCCTGACAGCGGCGCTCCTGCTGGAATCCATAGACACCAGTCGCCTGCTCGCGGCAGCCATCCCGATACTGTACGTGGGCGTCCTGTCCAGTGCTCTGACCTTCGGTCTCATGGCAATTGCCCTGCAGCACGTGCCCGCACCTCGCGCTTCCATTCTATTGTCCATGGAAACCGTGTTTGCTGCGATGGCCGGTTTCCTGTTGCTCGGTGAAAGGCTCAGTCTGATCTCCTGGGTCGGGGCGGCCCTGATACTGCTGGCGGTGTATATCGTCAAAGGAGGCAGAGAATGAGTTCACGGTACCCACCCGGCGTAGCCGGGGTGATCGGCGTTCAGTGGCAACCTGACGCGTTCGCCCGTGGCATGAGAGGAGTAGGCTGCGGTAATCAGTTCCAGCGATGCGCGGGCGTCAGCCAGGGTGACCGGCAGTGGGGTGCCCTCGGTCAGGGCGGCATGTGCCAGCTCGAACTGACGGGCGAAACCTTCCTGGTGCGCAGGGTAATCTGCCAGCGCTGAGTCGATCCTGCTTTGCTCAAACGGATCCCTTGCCTGGAATGTCCAGGGTGAGGTGCCAGGGTTGTAGGGATCCAGGCTGCTTTGTGCCGACAGGTTTTCAAAACAGAATCGCAGTCGGGATTGATCACGCGCACTGCCCAGCGTGACAGACGAGGTGACCAGTGCACCATTGCCCATTCCGATGATGAAGGCAGCGCAGTCCTCCACGTCGATCTGGTTGACGCGCGTTGCCAGTTGCGCCTGTACCGCGACGATGGGACCGAGTGTGTGCACCAGCAGATCATGTGCATGTATCGCATGCCCGACGATGGCGCCGCCGAGTTCGGTATCCCATCGCCCACGCCAGGGCACTGCATAGTAGTTTGCGTCACGATTCCAGTGGGTCTCCACGGTAGCGACAAACGGCCGGCCGGCCAGGCCCGTATCGATCAGGCGGCGCAGCTGACCCAGGCCCTGGCCAAAGCGATACTGGAACACCGGCATGACCTGGCCGGTCGAAGCCGCTGCCGCGGCCATGATCTCATCACACTGCGCAAGTGATCCGGTCAATGGCTTCTCGCAGATGACGTGCCTGCCACAGGCCAGCGCACCCAGCACGGCCTCTTTGTGCAATTGCGGTGGCAGGCAGATATCCACGACATCCACATCCTCACGAGCCAGCACAGCCTGCAGCGAGTCATCGTAGTCGGCGCCAGCTGCTGCCACGAGCGGTGCAGCGCGCTGCCGGTCGAGATCGGCAATACTGACTACCCGATAGAGATCTGGCAGGGCCAGATAGGCTTTCAGATGCTCAGCACCGATTCCGGCGCCGACGATGGCTACGCGTAGTGTCGTGCTCAAGTTCTGATTCCGAGGTCAACCGCCTGTGACTGCGCTCGCAAGGCCAGCTCCATGACCTTGAAGCAGTGTGCCTGGCTCATGGCCGTTTCGCTGCGCTGCTCGATGTCGCTGATCAACTGCTGGTAGTAGGGCAATGGCTGCCCGGAGCAATCGATGTGTTCCATGCCGTGACCATCCACCAGGAACAGGTGGTTGGTGCCGTCGCGACCGGCGATGTCCACATACTTTCGCAGCTCGATATAACCCTCGGTGCCCAGGATCGTCAACCTGCCATCGCCCCAGGTCGGCAATCCGTCAGGGGTGTACCAGTCAAGCCGAACATAGCCGTGACCGCGATCACTGCGCAGCACGATCTCACCGAAGTCCTGCAACCCGGGCGTACCGGAATTGTTGTAATTGGCCACGGTGGAAGAGACGATCTCTGCATCGCTTGACCCCGTGAAAATGAGAAACTGGTCTATCTGGTGACTGCCGATATCAGCCAGTATGCCCCCATAGGCCGCGGTGTCGAAAAACCAGTCAGGGCGCGTAGGCTTGTTGAGTCGATGCGGACCCATGCCCAGGGTCTGGACGACCCGACCAATCCTGCCCTCGGCCACCAGCTCTGCCGCCTTCTGGGTCGCGGGTACCTCAAAGCGCTCGGAGAAATTGACCGACCAGATGCGTCCGGTTTCTGCTACCGCCACGCGCAGGCGCTGCAGATCAGCCAGTGTCGTCACACCGGGTTTGTCACTCATCACATCCTTGCCGGCGTGCATGGCACGCAGGGCTATCCCGGCACGCTCACGCGGTATGGCGGCAGTGACGATGAGCTGAACATCCGGATCGTCATACAGCACTGCAGGATCAGCCACACGCTGCAGCTCCGGAAATCGCCTGGTGAATCCCTTCAGGGGTTCCGGCTCTCCGTCGGTCCAGAATCCCGTGCAACTGGCCCCCAGTTCCAGCAGTCGACCGACCTGTTCGTAGATATGTCGATGGTCAAGGCCAATGGCTGCAAATTTCAACATGACGGGTGCGCTCTCGTGGTTGCGTGAAAATGAACGTGCTGGTTATCCTCGGTGCGATGACGTGATCGATCAGGGACAGGCGCGGTGTCATTCACACCGTGTGATTCTATCGAAGAGCACTGGCCGATAGCCAACGGATCGCGTATTTTCCCTATACTGACCGTACCCCGACGCAGGCGAGCTCAATCACCATGTACTGCAGCGAGACCGGAATGCAGCACTGGATGCGAGACCCCTGTGAACACCGGATGGTGTTGCGCCATGAAGGCTGAGGCAGCAGTGTCATACCAGAGCCTGAGCGCCGGACAGAGTCTCGATCGCTGGAACCTGAGCGATCCCGAGGTCGTGCATTTCCCGGGGCAGGCGCGACCCATGCCCGATGGCATCAACTACCGTTTCGAGAACGGCTGGGTGCTGACCGGAGACCTGCCTTGTCGGCAAGCCTGGCGAGAACAGGTAAAGACACGACAGATCGCGCTGAAGAATCGGAAGTTCCCGAGTATCCATATCAGTGCCGGGGATCCGCGCGTCGATTTTTCAACCTTCTGTCACCAGCCGACTGTCGTGAGCCGCTGGGCTCGCTGTGTTCTGCGGGTAGCGTCCAGGCAGACACTTAGCCTGCGGGCGAGAACCTGCGGGGGGATGCGTGTCTGGTGCAACGACCTGCTCGTCCTGGTGCATGAGCCCTATACGCGCAACCGACCGGCAGAGCAGTGCTTCGATGCCACTGTCGATGCTGGTGTACAGGTGATTACCGTGTACCTGGATGATTTGCACGAACGTGATACGAGTTGTTTCTTCGAGCTGACCTTGCTCGAGGGCCAGGGTGTGGAGTCTGGACTGGTGACGCGTAGTGATCCTCTGCGACTTGCCGAGGCCGAGCAGATGATGGCCGGTCTGCGCACCGAGCATGTGTTCAATACCGCGGCGATGGTGTGCATCACCAGTGACTGCCTGCCCCGTGAGCCGATGGCGCTGTCGCTGCAGGAGGATCGCCTGGTGCAGATCAACCGATCAGCCTCGGCGATCCTCGAACAGCGGCAGCCGTCTACCCGACAGGTCATTACCCTGGGCCAGTCATTGCCGCCAGCCGAGGTGAAGGTGGCCGGCGAGTTCACCTCCGGGTGTCCAGTGATGAGCTGGCAATGCACGGTAGGTGATGTCGCCTTGTATCGCAGGATCGGCACCTCGGTACTGGGACAGGGAATCGAACTCTCCGCAGGCGATGCCAACGGTCGCTATCGGCAAGTACTGTCGGCCATGAGGCGACACATGCGCTCTGTACCTGCCCATGCACTGGTGATGCTCCATCAGAACGCCTGGGACGAACACGCGCAGCGTAATCTGAATTGCATGCTCGATATCGTGCAGGCACGAGATGACTGTGCCGACTTTCACATGATGACACTGGTCTGGATCGCCGGCCGCTATGCCAGTTGTCTGTCCGCAGACAATGAACGCCGTCTGCGTCAGGCACTTCTTGGATTTCGCTATTGGCTGGATGAACCCGGTAACGATGTCATGTGGTTCTGGAGCGAAAACCACGTACTGTGCTTTCATGTTGCGCAGTACCTGGCCGGCTCTCTCTACGACGAAGAATGTTTCCACAATAGTGGGAAGTCAGGGTGTGAGCATGCCCGGCAGGCGCTGGCCAGACTGCATCGCTGGTTCGATGCCGTCGATGAGCATGGACTGGCGGAGTGGAATTCGGCGGCCTATTACCCGATCGACCTGCGCGCGTTGTTCACCCTGGTGGCCAATGCGCCTGATCCGGCCATCGCCGGCCGTGCCCGAGTCGTCATCGATCGACTGTTTACGATGATTGCGTTACATACCATCAACGGTGTTCCCACGGGTTCGCAAGGCCGGGCGTATGAGAAGGAATTGCTGGCCGGGCCTGCCACCGAACTGGGTGCAGTGGCGGCCGTGGCCTTCGGCGGGCGATGGTATCCGGGCCATGATACGGCAGCAGCCATGCTGGCTGTATCCGGTTACCGGTTGCCACCTGGCCTGGGCAAGCTGTTGCAGGTGCCGGAAGGGCAAAGCCTGCTGGCGGAATATCAACAGGGGCTGGATGGCAGTGCGCACTTGTCGCTGTGGAAAACAGCCGATGTGCAGCTCTCGTCAGTCAGTGATCACAGGAGCGGACTGCCAGGTCATCAACAGCATCTGGTCGATCTGCATCTGGCCGCACATCCGCATGCAGGGATCTGGGTCAATCACCCGGGTGAATTGCGGGTCTGGGGAGAGGGCAGACCCTCATACTGGTCCGGAAACGGTGTGTTGCCAAAGGTTGCGCAACACGGTGACATGGCTTTGATGATCTATGACCTGACACTGCAGCCCACCGACATCGGCTTTACCCATCTTTTCTGCCCGCAGGATGTCATGGATGAGATCGATGCTTCGCTGGATAGCTGGCTGTTCGCCAGTGTGCAACAGGGTTATGCCGCGGTGTTTGCCAGCGGTACTCTCGAGCCCGTTGTCGCCGGGCTCTATGCCGGATCGGAATGGCGCTTGAAGGCAGATGTCGCCGGCTGGGTCCTGATTGCCGGTTCAGCCGCGGAATATGCCGATTTTCACGGGTTCAAGCGTTCCTGCCTGGCCAGAGCTCCCGTTTTCGACAGCGGCCTGTGCAGCCTGAGTGTCACACCACGTGGCAGTAGCTACCCTGTGTCGCTGGCCTTCGACGCTCCCCTGGCCAGCAATGGCGCGCCCCTGCCAGGATTGCAGCTTGGCAGTGAGCCGAGGATACAGTTTTCTCCGCTGTGCGTCGGCGGCGACTGACGGCTCTGCAGATCCCTTCGCTTCATTGCCAGCATGACTATGCATGACCATGCACGAAAACACTTCTCAACGGGAAATCGCACATGACATCAGGGTATGACACAGGCCGGCTCGATCTGCCGTTTGTCGGCATCTGTACGTTTGGCAAATATCCGTATGTGCAGGATTGGGATGCGATCGATGCACAGGTGGCGGTGCTGGGTGCACCGTATGATTTTGGCTGCCAGTATCGCAGTGGTGCCCGATTCGGTCCGCGATCCATTCGCGAGGCGTCGACGCTGTTTTCATTCGGCCACGCAGGTGCCTACGATCACGAAGACGACATCACCTACTTGCCTGCCGACAGCACGCGTATCGTGGATATCGGCGATGCGGATATCGTGCATACCGATACGCAGCAGAGCCATGCCAACATCGAGTTTGCAGTTCGCAGGATTCTGCACGCAGGGGCCATTCCGGTGGTGCTTGGAGGTGATCATTCCGTCAACATTCCGTGCATAGCGGCATTCGATGGGCAGGAACCGATACACGTCGTGCAACTGGATGCGCACCTGGATTTTGTCGATGAACGGCACGGCGTGCGCTGTGGACACGGCAACCCGATGCGTCGTGCACTGGAAAAGGTCTACGTCAGCGGCCTGAGCCAGATAGGCATACGCAATGTGTCATCCACCGCGAAAGACGGCTACGATGCGGCGCGCTCGATGGGCTCGGACATCATTTCCGTTCGCCAGTATCGCCGTCTGGGTGTGGCCGGTGTACTGGATCGCATTCCTGCGGGCAGGCGTTATTACCTCACCATCGACATCGATGGATTTGACCCGTCGATTGCTCCGGGTACCGGTACACCCAGCCACGGTGGTTTTGACTATTACGAAGGACTGGAGCTCTTCGACGGACTGGCACGACGTGGATCTATCGTGGGTATCGATCTGGTGGAGGTGGCTCCCGACTATGATCACGCTGGCAGTACGTCTACCCTGGCAGCACAGCTATTGCTCAATCTCATTGGCAGGGTGCTGTATCACCGCTGAGGATCAACTTCGGTGAGACAATAATAAGGCGATTTTCAGACGGCTTTTATCGTCTCATCGAGATTGAGACACCCGATCCAGATGCTGGTGCCCATCTTCCTTCAGCCCGGCAGGGCAGCCTGGGAAACAATGCCGCTCATGGCCTGTGCCAGACCGTCCAGTGTGTGCCGGGTATCATCCCAGCCCAGGCAGGCATCAGTGATGCTTTGACCGTAGCGCAGGCTGGACGGATCCTTCATGCCCTGCTTGCCTTCACACAGGTGGCTTTCGATCATCAGCCCCGCGATCATCGGGTGTTCTCTGTCCAGTCGGCCGGCAACATCGCTGGCCACTGCCACTTGCCGCCTGTGATCCTTCAGGCTGTTAGCGTGACTGCAGTCGATCATGATCCGGCGCGACAATCCCCGGGCGTTCTGCTGGTCGAACGCCGCCTTCACGCTGGCGCCGTCATAGTTCGGCGTGTTTCCACCACGCAGGATCAGGTGGGCATCCTCATTGCCGGTGGTTCTGAACAATGCGATCCTGCCCTCGCTGGTCGGGCTCAGGAATGCATGGGCATGACCGGCGGCCTGTATGGCGTCGATGGCAATGCCGACATCACCACTGGTGGCGTTCTTGAACCCGACCGGACAGGACAATCCGGATGCGATTTCACGATGAACCTGGCTTTCGGTGGTGCGCGCGCCGATCGCTCCCCAGCTGACCGTATCGGCGTAATACTGACCGGTGGCCGCATCCAGGAATTCGCAACCGGCAGGCATACCGATGTCGGCCAGATCGAGCAGTAGTCTGCGAGCCTTGTAAAGCCCTTCGTCTATCTGGAAACTGTTGTCCATGTGTGGATCATTGATCAGTCCTTTCCAGCCAATGATGGTGCGTGGTTTTTCGAAGTACACGCGCATGACGATTTCCAGCGTATCGCGGTACCGGGTTCGCAGTGAGTGCAGGCGGTTGGCATACTCCATGGCTGCCAGCGGATCGTGGATGGAGCAGGGGCCAACCACGATCAGCAGCCGCGGGTCGCGGCCATGAATGATATCGGCAATGCGGCACCTGGTCGTGGTGATGGCATCGGCCTGCTCCTCTGACAACGGCAGCTCGGCAAACAGCTCGGCCGGGCTTTGCAGGGTGACGATCGAATCGATCCTGACGTCGGAGGTGGTGATTTTCATGGGCTGGATGATAACCGGGTGCGGGTTCACCTAGCCCTTGGTCGCGCCGAGCGTCAAACCGGCAATGAAGTGCTTCTGCATGGCAAAGAACATCAGTACCGGCGGTATGGCTGCCAGCAGGGAGGCGGCGGAAACCAACTGCCACTGACTGACGAATTGACCATTGAGTGCCCGTACGCCGGCGGTGATCGGCAGTGCATGATCGCCCTGGATGAGTACGGTGGCCCAGAAGAAATCATTCCAGATAAACGTAAATATCAAGACTGACAGCGCAGCAATTGCCGGTTTTACCAGTGGCAGAACCAGGTACCAGAAGATCTTGAATTCGCTGACCCCGTCGATACGGGCTGATTCGATCAGCTCGAAGGGTAACGCCTTGATGAAGTTCCGCATGAACAGGGTACAGAAGCCGAGCTGGAAGGCGGAGTGAAACAGGACCAGGCCTTTGACCGTGTCATAGAGGCCGGTATTCACGGACAGGTCTCGAACCGGCACCATCAGAATCTGGAAGGGTACAAAGTTGCCCGCAACGAAGACGAAGAACAGTGGGACGGCCCACTTGAAACGATAGACCGACAGGGCATAGCCTGTCAGGCAGGACAGACTCACTGCCAGGATGACCGTCGGTACCGTGATGCGCACCGAATTCCACAGGTAGACACCTGCTTTTGACTGTTGGAATACGGCAAGGTAGTTTTCTATCAGCAGAAAATCTGACGGCATGCCAAAGATGTTGCCGGCGTTGATATCCGCGGCAGGGCGGATGGAGGTGAGGAAGATTGCCAGCAGGGGCAGCAGCCACAGGAACAGGGCAATCGGCAGGATGATCTGGTAGCCGATACGCACACCGGCTGCGGAATTTTCGATGGGTTTTGGAAACATGGCTGCTTATCCCCTCTCGTCCTGATACATGCGCCATAGAAAAAAGCTGATATACACCAGCATGATCAGGAACAGCACAGTGGCTATTGCTGAACCGTATCCGTAGCGAAAACCGTATTCGGACAGTGCCGTCTCGAACATGTAGTAAGCCAGCACATTGGACGATCCGTAGGGACCACCTCCGGTCATGATGGCGATCAGATCGAACGAACGCAATGCGCCGATGACGGTGACGACCACCGCGATGAAGGTGGCCGGCTTCAGCTGGGGCAGAATCACATACCACAACATCTTCCAGCCCCGGGCATTGTCCAGTCGGCCGGCTTCCACCTGGTCCGGTGACACATTGTTCAGGCCGGTCAGGTAGAGGATCATGCAATAGGCAATCTGCGGCCACAGACCGGCAAAAATGATACCGAAGGTCACCAGGTCCTCATCGGCCAGTATTGCTGGTGGGGAGGCACCGAAGAACCTCCAGACGATGCCCACGATACCGAAGTCCGGGTTGTAGAACCAGGTGAATATCAGTCCGACCACCACCTGGCTGATGACGAATGGAAAGAAGAACAGGGATTTATACAGACGGATGCCCGTCACCGTCTGGTTCAGAAACAGTGCAATCGCCAGTCCCGCGGGTACTGCAAGCATGTACAGGACCAACCACCAGGCATTGTTGATCAGTGAGGTATAGAACCGCTCATCATCCATCAGCTCGACATAGTTGCCGATGCCGATCCATTCCTTCTCGCCCAGTCCATCCCAGGCGTAGAAGGAGATCCAGATAGATTCGAAAATCGGTGCAATGACATAAATGAAGAAGAAGATCAGTCCCGGTGCCAGGAACAGCCAGGGTGCCAGCCTGATGCGATTCTTGTAGAACCAGCTGCGTTTGCGATGCTGCGCACCTGGCACGGTGGTACTGCCACTATCGATCGCCATACACGTTTCTCCACATCTCGTCTGGACAGTCCGGACTTGCCGGACGGGTCCGGGATGACCGGTGGATCAGATGCGCTGACCCACCGGCGAACCGAATGCTTGTCGGGTAAGCCGACAAACGGTGACTACTTGTAAACACGCTCCTGAATCTTGTCCAGGCGCTTGAGAATGGCGTCCAGACGTTCCGGCTTGATCATGAATTCCTGGAAGCCTTCCATGCCGACCTTGGCCATTTCAGCTGGCGCGTCCCGATCAAAGAACTGGGCCAGGCCGCTGGCGGTGCTGACCGTTTCGAAGCCTTTCTGCAGGAACTTGTCATCACCGACCGACGCGTTCTTGTTGATGGGCAACTGGTTGATGGTCTTGTTCCACTCGGTCTGTATATCGGGCTGGGCGACGAAAGCCAGGAACTTGCGCGCATCTTCCTTGTTCTTGGCATTGGCTGGAATGAAGAAGGCATCCGTGGGTGCTTCTTCTGCGCGGGCAACGCCCGGCGTAATTTCAGGAAACTGCATATAGTCGATCTGGTCATCGGTCAGGCCGCCATCGCGCATGGCTTCCACGCTGAAGTTACCCATGACGTACATGGCTGCTTCGCCCTTGATGAATGGTGCCAGCGCGTCCTGCCAGCTCATGGTGGCATGGTTCTCGATGAAGTAGCCAGGCTCGACCAGTTGCTTCCATTTTTCGAAGACATCCACGATGCGTGGATCGCTGTACTTGATCTTGCCGGCCGTCAGGTCGTTGTGCACATCATAGCCATTGGTGCGCAGGTTCAGGTAGTCGAAAACACCTGCAGCTGTCCACAGGTACTTGGTGCCGATGGTAAAGGGCGTGATGCCGGCTTCCTTGAGCTTGGCCGAGGCCGCCAGTAACTGTTCCCAGTTCTGTGGAACGTCGATACCCTGCTCGGCGAAGATGTCCGAGCGATAGTAGATACCCCATTGGTAGTAGGAATAGGGTACGCCCCACTGCTTGCCATCTATGGTCATGGCTGATTTGGTCGAGGCCAGACTGTCGTAGAAGCCTTCAGCTTCCCACAGGTCCGTTATGTCTTCGAACTGTCCTGCATTGACAAACGGGGCCATGCGGTTGCCCGGGTACCAGGTCGTGACGTCCGGTGCATCGGCACTCAGGAAGTTTCGAATGGCTGTCTTGTGGGCTTCACGATCATTGATGCTGACGATGACATTGATATCAGGGTTGGCTGCCTTGAATTTCTCCACAGCGTCTTCGAAGCCTTGCTTGGGAGCGGGGTTGAGATCATCAAAGATGATGACCAGGTCGCCGGCGATGGCCGGAACACTGATGACGCCGGCAATGGCCAGGGCAGCAGCGGTCTGTCTGATTGTCTTGAACATACGGTTTTCTCTATTCTCCAGAAGTGGCTTGCAAACGATTTGGCAGCAATTGAGTGTCGGGTATCTGCCAGGACCCGTGATACCGATTGGATCGGGTTGAACCATCAAGCCTGGGCGTCGATGAGTTCAGCGCGTTGGGATCGGATGAGACGATAGCATCTGGTCTGCTCATCGGACTACCCAGACGGCTACTTGCGCATGATCCAGTGTACGCGAGCCGATGAGAACCTGCGTGTCGTGGTGAAAATCGAGGCGCGGTCCCAGATGTTTGTCCAGATCGACCCGTTGCGTACCGAAATTGAACGCCAGGCGGTAAGGACCGATGCGCTGTGTGCGCACCAGGGGGCCAATGTCCCGGCAGGGCAGGCCGGCCTGTTGAAGCCACTCTCCAGCGAGGGATCTGAGTGCCGGGTCGTCGGGAATGGCATTGATGTAGTGAATGCGTTCCTGCTCATAGTGAAAGCCCCAGCCATCGGAAAAGCGCATCCGGGGCTCGATGGGGCTGTTCACATGTTCGCGCCACCGGGCACAGTTGAGATACCTTCCCGTGGCATCGCTGGCCGTCAGGACGGTGCGCAATGGCAGTGATTCGCTGCGGACGATTCGGACAGGTATCAATCGTGCGAATTGCCCCGGAGGCAATTCGTCCGGGATCCGATACTCGGATGATCGGCTGCCGGTGCCCGGAAACAGCGCGATGATCGGCTGCTGCTCGCGGCGCACCGCCTCCAGTTTCTCGACCAGGGGTGCATCGTCTTCGGTACTGGTACACACCAGTATCAGTCGGTAGTGATCCAGGGCGGCCTGTGGCGAGACGATGTCCACATTGACGCCCCATTGCCGGCAGGCGCCATACAGCCGTTGACAGAAATCCAGCGAGCTATAGCCGCTGCCTCCCGGCGGCTGGATATCCTGCATGGCTATACCGGCATAGCTGAAGACGATGGCAACGCTGGACTGCACCGTCGATGCGTGCCCACCGATCCTGTCGTCAGGGTGCACAGTGTTCCCGGTCAATGCGTTGGCCGGTAGCGATGCGAGCTCGTCCAGCTCCCGGTTGAGAACGGCGATTTCCGCAGCCGCGACGTCGTCGTCGCCATTGGGCAGGAGCACGCCGGTGTGCGTCTGTTCCTGTCCGAAAGGCGCCTGTCGCCAGCGGAAGTAGCTCATGACCTCAGCCCCGTGGGCAAAGGCTTCCCAGCCCCAGAGTCTGACCATGCCACTGGCAGGCGATGGATTATACGGCGCCCAGTTGACCGGACCGGGTTGCTGTTCCATGACCCACCATCGTCCATTGCAGCAGCCACGATACAGGTCGTGATGAAAGGCTGAGCTATCCGGATGCCCGGTGCGCAGAAACAGTTTCTGGTCCTCCGCGTCATCACTGTCGCGGGTCAGGAAACCCAGGGGGTAATTGTCCCAGGTGGCAATATCCAGATCCCGGGAGAGCTCGTGATGATCGAACTCGACGAAGTTACCCATGTAGTTATGCAGAATGTCCCTGCCAGGTGATAGTTTACGCAGGATCTCCACCTGGGCACGGTTGAATCGACGAATCTGCGCCGAGGAAAAGCGCCAGTAGGCCAACTGGTGTGACGGGTTGCTCTCGGTCACCGTGCCAACCGGCAATCCTATCTGCTCGAAGCTGTCGTACTCCATGCTCCAGAAGACATTGCCCCAGGCAAGGTTGAGTTGCCGGATGTCGGTATAACGATCGGCACACCAGCCACGGAATGCGGCCAGCGCCTGTGCTGAATAGCTGATGCTGGTACTGTGGCAACCGTATTCATTGTCCGTCTGCCAGGCAATGAGACCGGGGTGTTCGCCGAATCGCTCTGCCAGTATCGATACGATGCGACGGCATTCATCGATGTAGGGTTCATGTGAAAAGCAATAGTGCCGGCGTGATCCGAAGTCGCGCCTGCGGCCCTGTGCATCCACTGCCAGCATGTCCGGGTACTTGTCCAGCATCCAGCGTGGCGGAGTGGCGGTGGGTGTACCGAGCACGATGGACAGACCGGCATCGTGGAGTATGTTCATTGCACGTTCCAGCCAGTCCAGAGACAGGCTGCCGTCACGCTCTTCCAGTCGACTCCACGCGAATTCACCTATCCTGACGACACTCAGGCCCAGCCTGCGCATGTGCGCAGCGTCGGTTGCCCAGCGCTCTTCAGGCCAGTGCTCGGGGTAGTAACAGACGCCGGTTCTCATGAGGACCAGCGATCCGGGTCGATGCTGCGCAGTTGTTCGGCAGCCTGTTCCGGTTGTACCGGATTGACGATATTGTTGCTCCCGGATTCGAAGCCTGCGAGGTATTTGAGTTTCTCGGGATCACGCAGCGGCGGCTGGAAAACCAGGTGAAAGCACCAGTGCAGATTGTCAGCCTGATGGGCCACGTCACAGGGTGCATTGTGCAACAGCGTGATATTGGGTGCCGAGCGCTGGAATAGCAGGTCGTAACGCCTGACCTGCCGTTGATAGAGGACGGCCAGCTCGTCCAGTTCCTCGTCCTGCATGTCGGCCAGGGAGCTGACATGCCGATTCGGCACGATCCAGGATTCATAGGAGAAGCGGGCGGCAAACGGTACGATGACCGAAAACCACCGCCGCTTCTCGACCATCAGGTGCGCTTGCGTGTGTGCGTCATGGAGCAGGTTCTGCAGCAGCGACTCGCCACCATGCTCACGGGCATGGGTTGCCTGCGCATCGCGCATGCGGGACGCACTGTCGGTGACGAAGGAGGTGGCATAGATCTGACCGTGCGGGTGCAGATTGGAGACACCGATTTCCACGCCCTTGTTTTCGAAAATCAGGACGTTTTCGATACCTGTCTGCAGGCACAGGCTCTGGTACTCGGTTTGCCAGAGCCGTACGACTGCCTGCATCCTGTGTGTATCGAGGCTGGCCAGCGTCGCATCGTGACGTTCCGACCAGCACAGGACCCGGCATCGTCCATGGGCAGGCGCTGTCCTGTGCAACTCGTTTTCGTTGCTCGTGGAGGCATCGTCCGGTGCATCGAATGACAGTGAGGGAAAGTCGTTGTCAAATGCATAGGCACCCTGGTAATCAGGATTGACCTGTCCGTTGGCGCGGGTCACGCGGGGGCACAGATAGCAATCGGGATCGTGTTGCAGTACGGCCTGTTGATGATCTGCCAGCTTTGCGCCTGACCACGGACGGGCAGCGGAACGGGCGGAGATCAGGACCCACTGTGACAGCAGTGGATGCCAGCGGCGTTCCCAGTTCCCGGTTTTGCGAGTCCTCATGTGGGTGTATCCAGGCCGAGTCTTCTCACACCGTCGCCAGGTTGTATCGTGTAGAAGTCGGCTGTCAGTCCGGTGGCAGCTGTGTAGTCGGCGCCCACCTGGCGGATGAACCCGGACACCCCGGACTCGGGCATCAGGCTGACGGTGCAGCCACCGAAACCGGCGCCGGTAAGCCGGCTACCGAGCACCCCGGGCTGCATACGTGCCAGGCGAACCAGGTGATCCAGTGGGCCACTGGACACCTCGAACAGGTCGCGCAGGGAATCGTGCGATGCGTTCATCAGTGAGCCGAAGGCCTGCATATCACCATTTTCGAGCGCCGGAACCGCAGCTCTGACCCTGGCGTTTTCATCCGCGATATGCCTGGCACGCATCAGCGCCACTGAATCCCCGGCGAACTGGGTCGCCTGTTCGTCGAGTTGGCGGGGAGACAATTGGCCCAGATGCGTGATGCCGAGGACAGGTGCCAGCAGATCCAGTGCTCTGCTGCATTCATGAACACGGTCGTTATAGGCCGATTCGTTCAGCTCTCGACGTTGATTGGTGTTGCTGACGACGATGGCCAGTCCATCCAGATGCAGTGGCACCTGTCGATGCTCCAGCGTGTGGCAATCCAGCATCATCGCATTGCCTGACCGGGCAAAGGCAACGGCGAACTGGTCCATGATGCCGCACTGCATGCCGACGAAATCGTTTTCTGCAGCTTGTGCGATATGCACCAGTTCCAGCAATGGCAGCTCGGTATGCAGCAGCTGGTCGAGCGCGAATGCCGTGACCACTTCAATGGATGCGGATGAACTGAGACCGGCGCCATTAGGTACATTGCCCGAATACAGGCAGTCGAATCCATCAAGCTGTACGC
Organism: Granulosicoccus sp.; assembly: GCA_013002205.1. Taxonomy (GTDB): domain Bacteria; phylum Pseudomonadota; class Gammaproteobacteria; order Granulosicoccales; family Granulosicoccaceae; genus Granulosicoccus. The sequence goes on along the minus strand of JABDKN010000125.1, from coordinate 4,704 downwards.
CACGACGGATGAACTGGTCGAGCACCCCGAGCGGGTAGTTGATCCAGTTATCGCCATAGGTCTGGCTGATCTCGCTGTGCTCCAGTTGTGCCATCAGATCGAAGTTGGTACTGGCAAAACGATACTGATGGTCGTGCGTGGGGCGGATAAGCAGCCTGGTGCCCTGGTTGATGGCGCAGGGAAACACCAGGCCCCCGGTGAAGTCGGTGTACTCACCGATCAGGTTGACACGCCCGGGTGCAAAGAACGCCGAGATTGCCTGCCCGGAACGAGCGAACTTCTGGTTGAAACGCTCCAGCAGGCGCTCGGGGCTTTCCTCGCCGATAGGGCTCATGAATCGGATACTCTGTGGCAGCCAATCAGTAGTGCTGACTGGGGGGGCATGACGGGTAGAGGCACACCGAACTTCATCAGCATTTCGCCGGTGGTGGTGACCGCGTGATCGCACCAGTCGGGGATGATCTTGTTGAACGGTGCCAGTTCGCTCAGATTGATGCTCTCCAGTGTCAACTGGTAGAATCTGTCACTGACCAGCCCCGCCAGTGGCAGGTGCCCGGGTCGCGTAGGGTGCATATTGCCAATGGCGACCACGCTGAACAGTGCCTGCCGCTGTGCCTCGTCGACGAATCCGCAGGCAATCAACGCCTTGGAATAGGTCGGTACGTGCCAGTAGCGCGAACTGGCCAGCCATTCCCGATGGCGCTTGTAGAGCTGCGTGTAGTGTTGAAGGGTGATGACATCGTGCGGATCGAGCCGTCGTGCATCGAGCTCGAAACCGAACTGTCCCTGAAGAGCCACGATGGCACGAGTGTGCAGGCTGGTCACGCGCCCGGTCAGGTGCGCCGTTTTGTGTCCCACGTGTGCGCCCATGATTTCTGGTGGCATGAAGCGCAGAAATCCCTGCTGAATGCGTGCCCGTTCGATGGGATCGATGTTGTCCGACGTCCACACTCTGCCAGTGTGTTCCAGCACGGCAAAATCGGCGCGCGCCCCGCCTGCGGCACAGGATTCGATTTCCAGATCGGGGCAGGCATCGATGATACGCGCCATCAGGCGGTACAGCGCAGCGGGCTGGGCGGCTGCGCGCGCGTGCGCGCCATCCCCGGGCAGGACCAGATCGCGGTTATGGTCCCACTTGATGTAGTCGATGGCGTACTCGTGAACCAGAGACGTGATGCGCTCGAACAGGTAGTCGGAGACCTCGTCGCGGGCGATGTCCAGTGCCAGCTGGTTACGTGCCAGTGGTGTGTCGACATGGGCCAGTTGCAAGGTCCACTCAGGATGGGCACGAAACAGATTACTGTCCGGATTGACCATTTCCGGTTCGAACCAGAGGCCGAACTGCATGCCATGCTGGCGTACTCTCTCCACCACCGGGTGCAGCCCCTCAGGATAGATGCCGGTATCCACATACCAGTCACCCAGTCCGGCATTGTCCGATCGGCGGTGCAGAAACCAGCCATCATCGAGCACGAATCGCTCTGCGCCGACACTGGCCGCTGCATCGATCAGGGTAAACAGGGCGTCCTGATCGTGGTTGAAATAAAGTGCCTCCCAGCTGTTGGCGTGTATCGGTCTCGGTCGACGTGTCCACGCTGGCAGGATAGAGCTGCGGGCATGCTGGTGAAATCGCTGGGTGCACTGGTTCATACCATTGCCACGCGTAAACAGGACCGGCGGTGTCGTGACCGTCTCACCCGGCTGTAACAGGCATTCGCCCGGCAGGTAGAGAACACCTGCCTGCAGGGAAATGGTGCCGTTACTGAGGCGCTCGATGCGCAGGCTGAAATTGCCGCTCCAGGCCAGATGGGCGAACATCACGTCACCACCGTTATCACCGAATCCGGCCGTGCCACAGGCCAGGCTGGATGCATGCTCATGACTGGTGCGCCCGTGCAGATTGCTGATGTCGATTCGACCCGGTGCGATGGTGCGTCGATGAGTCTGGCTCTCCAGGCCCCAGCGACCATGCTGCGTCAGGCATTCCCTGTATGAACTCGGCATTGGCAATGTGGCACTGGCGAGCCAGTCGACCGTGTAGGGAGTATTTCCGGTGTTGGTCAGGGAGGTGGACATGCGCGCCACATCGCTGCTGGCATCCAGTGACAGATGCAGTTCAACCGACAGGTTGACGTGATCGTCCTGCAACATGATGGTCAGGTGGTTTTCGTCCTGGCGGATGTCGCTCGTGTGCAGGGCATGTGCGAAAGCAGCACCGTTTCGGTGCCCGTTGAGGGCCGGGGAGCCGGTGTAGGCGGTGCTTGCCTGCGGAAACAGCGACAGTGGTGTCACGCCGTCCAGTCCGCCAAAGGCCAGCGCCGAATCATCGTGAACCAGCATATGCGCCAGTTCCGTATCGTCGTGCAGGCGGCTGCCACACCAGAAAAGACGGGGGACGGCGTGGTCTCGAATCACCAGTAGCGTGCTCGAGTTACCGTCAAGTCGCCAATGTCTGGTCTGGCTGGACATCCGATTAAGATACTCAGTGTTGTCGTCGACTGGATCAGCTGTTGGCTGAAAGCGGGAAAATGGTGTGATCGGATTGCGTCCACGTCGTAATAGTGGAACAATGTTCCAAAATTATAAGAGCGGCAGTCAAAAGCTGTCAAACGAAAACATCTGCCAGCTGGTGCCCACCAGGCAGTCGGCGCACGCTGGTTCTCTGCCGAACACGTCAATACAGCACGATTTAATCAATGAGCAGCAGCAGGAAGTCGACTGACACCGGCCGCGTATCGGCCACCAACCCGCAGCGCGCCGCTGGTGGTATCGGGCGGGCCATGTACCTGCTGGAGCTGGTGGCTGCGGAAGGCCCGCTCAGGTTCGCCGAACTTCTGGAGATGTCAGGAATTCCGAAGGCAACCCTGCACCGGCTCCTCAATGAGCTTGCCGATGAACGACTCATTCAGCTCGATGAGCGCTCACTGACCTGGTCTTCGGGTTATCGTATCCTGGAACTGGCCAACCGCATCTGGACGCGCTGCGACATCCGTGAGCTGGCCCGCGATCAACTGCTCGCCCTGAATGCATTGAGTGGCGAGACGGTACAGATAGCAGTGCTGGCGGATACTCATGTCGTAGTCATCGATCATGTGGAGAGCACGCGCAGCGTGCGTCACTCGATCAGCGTCGGTAATCGCGAACCGGTGTACTGTACCGGCATCGGCAAGGTCATGCTGGCCTGGTGTATCGAGGAGCAACAACGGGACATCATCAGCCGCATCTCATTTGCCCGCTTCACACCCAATACGATCACCGACAAGCCCGCATTGATGCGCGAACTGGCCCTGGTCAGTCAGCGAGGTTTTGCCATCGATGCTGAAGAGCGCTTCCTGGGATCACGTTGCATCGCGGCTCCCGTGGTCGATTCGACCGGCAGGGCAATCGCCGGGGTGAGTATCACCGCGCCATCTTTCAGAACGGATGAGGCGGAATTGCTCAGCTGGCGCAGTGCTCTGGTCTCTGCGGCAGCGGAGATCTCCCGACGTCTGGCGCCGCATACCGGCACGGTCGGCGGATCGGCACATTGAGCCATGGAATTTTCACCCGGCGGATTTTTTGGCAGCAGTTATCCTGTTCATCGCACTAACGAGGGAAATCAACGATGGCTGAAGTAGAGCTACGCAAGGCAACCAAGCGTTTTGGCAGTACCGAGGTGATCCATGGCGTGGACATGAAGCTGCCCAGTGGGGAGTTCATCGTGTTCGTCGGACCTTCCGGCTGCGGCAAATCCACCCTGCTGAGAATGATTGCCGGGCTCGAGCAGCTATCGGATGGCTCTGTTCACATCAAGGGACGGGACGTGACGGAGGTGGAGGCCGTTGACCGGGGCATCGCCATGGTTTTCCAGTCCTACGCCCTGTACCCGCACATGACGGTCGAGGAGAACATGGGCTTCGGTTTGCGTATGGGTGGTGCCGACAAGGCTGAGGTTGCGGAAAAAGTCAACAAGGCGGCCAAAACGCTGCAGCTTGATCAATTGCTCGATCGGAAGCCGAAGAATCTGTCTGGCGGTCAACGTCAGCGAGTGGCCATCGGTCGGGCGATCGTGCGCAATCCCGACGTGTTCCTGTTCGATGAACCGCTGTCGAACCTGGACGCGGAATTGCGCGTGGAGATGCGTCTGCGGATCGCCCAGCTGCACAACAACCTGGATGCCACGATGATCTATGTAACGCATGACCAGGTGGAAGCCATGACCATGGCCGACAAGATCGTGGTATTGCGATCCGGTTACGTCGAACAGATCGGCTCACCTCTCGAGTTGTATCATCATCCCGACAACATCTTCGTGGCCGGATTCATCGGCTCACCGAAAATGAACTTCATCGAGGTGATCCTGCGCGAGGGCAGTTCAGGCCAGGCGGTCGTCGAACTGCCGGGTGGCGGCACGGGTGTGCTGGCGGTCGATGCCTCACGAGCCACGGCCGGGTCAAAGGCTACGCTGGGCATACGGCCTGAGGATGCTGGCGGCGATACCGGGGATTTTACATTGCCCATTCAGGTTGATGTGGCGGAACGGCTGGGTGGTTCGACCTTCCTGTACGGCAACTGCGGTGGACTGGAGCACTTCGTGGTGCAGCGCCCGGGCATCGACCCTACGCGTCACGGTGACCGGATCGAGTTGAATATTCCGGCGCAGAATTGCTACCTGTTTGACGAGGACGGAATGGCCTACCACCGCACGACATCCACCGGTCGTCG
>JABDKN010000119.1 GCA_013002205.1 Granulosicoccus sp. | reverse complement strand
GGTGTGGATCTGACCGCAGCTGCGCAAAAGCTGCATGAGGACAATATCGCCATCGACATCGATGCACTGGGACTTGGCGGGGGACTCACCCTGGCCAATATAGAGCGTCGCACTGAGCTTTTGCAGTGGACACGTGGCATCGACCTGAAAGATGAGGATCTGGACGGTAGTGTCACAGACACCCGCACCCACATGGGTGATCCCATGCACGCACAACCTGCCATTCTGAATTACGCAGATGGAGGGTCAACGAAAACCACGATCTTCGTGGCGACCAATGAGGGACTGTTGCATGCCGTCGAGCACGAAAACGGCACGGAGTTGTACGCCTATATGCCCAAGGAGCTGTTGCCGAACGTCAATGACTTCTATGAGAACCAGCAATCCACCAAACACCCCTACGGACTGGATGGCGATCTGTCGATCTGGCACGATGACAAGAACGAGAACGTCGAGGTGGATCCGGGCGAGAAGGCCTACCTGTTCCTGGGCATGCGCAGAGGTGGTGATCACTACTACGCGCTTGATATCTCTGATCGCATGAATCCCAAGCTGCTGTGGCAGATCGATGGGGGCTCAGGAGATTTTCAGCAGCTGGGCCAAAGCTGGTCGAAGCCTGTTCCGACGACCATTTCTGTCAACGGAGCAGACAAGCGCGTGGTGATCTTTGCCGGTGGCTATGACACTAACCAGGATCCGAACACGGCCAATCTGAGTGCTTCCCAGTCGCCGGATTCGGTTGGCAACGCCATCTATATCGTCGACGCAGACACCGGTGCACGAATCTGGGCCGGCCAGGGTGTTGCCGGAGGCGACAAACAGTTCAGTGACATGGACTACAGTATCCCCTCTGACATTCGTGTCATCGATGTCGATGCCGATGGCCGGGCTGACCAGATGTACGTGGGAGATATGGGTGGCCAGTTGTGGCGCTTCGATTTCCAGCCCTTTCACCAAAGCGGCGCTCTCGTCTACGGCGGAGTCATCGCCAAGCTCAATGGCAGTGGCGCCAGTAATGCCAGGCGGCTCTACAACGAACCGGACGTGGCACTGGTTTCCGGAGACGGTGAACGATTCCTGTCCATCAGCGTAGGAACCGGCTGGCGTGCGCACCCGCTGAACGAGATCGTCGATGATCGTTTCTACATGATCCGCTCCAATAGCGTGTACACGCGACCGGCCGGCTACGGAAGAAACACGGGGACCGTGGCTTCACCGTCGTGGACGCCGATTACCGAAGATGAACTGGTCGACGTCACCGATGAGCTGCAACCCACGTTGAACCAGTACGGCTGGATGCTGGAACTGGAATCAGCTGGGGAAAAGGTCATGGGAAAGAGCATCACCATCAACAACCAGGTGATCTTTACCACCTATGAGCCAACTGCGGCCGGAGATGCCTGCTCACCCGCCATCGGCGGTGGTGCCATCTATGTGGTCGATGTGCTGACAGGCGCCCCGACCATCGACCTGGATGGCAGCGATGAGCCACAGGACGATGGTAGCGATGAGGAAGTCGATGAGGGTGGAGATGCAGATGGAGAAGGCGATGGTAACGGCTCCGGCAACAAGGCCAACTATGGCAGCAAGACGTTTACCAAGTCCGATCGCAAGAAAAACCTGACCCAGGATGGTATTCCACCCTCGCCGACCGCTCTGATTACCGAGACCGACGGCCAGATCGGCACCACGATACTGGTGAGTACCGAGCAGCTGGATGTGGATTTCAGCAACCTGACGCAGCGCACGTACTGGCAGGACAACGGTCGCGGGAAATCGAGCCCCGCGCAGATTTCTGCTGAAAACGAGCAGCAATAGCCCGATCAGCCCGACCTGACTGATCAGGCAGATCGGGTGGATCGGATGGATCGGATGGATCGATGAAATCCGGACAGGGACCGATAGACTGCCGGGACAGATGTCCCGGCAGCTTATTCATTAACGGCATAAGAACATAGCGAAAAAGCCTTAAACATTCTCGGCAAGTCCTGCTCAAATAGGCCCATGAACCGTGGGAACCAGATGCAGGACATGACGATCGAAACCGATGCAGTGATCATTGGCGCCGGGCCTTGCGGCCTGTTCCAGGTATTCGAGCTCGGATTGCTCGATATCCATGCACATGTCATCGAGACACTGCCAAACCCGGGCGGCCAGTGCGCCGAACTGTACCCGAGCAAACCCATTTACGATATTCCTGCGTATCCCACCATCGGCGCACAGGAACTGATCGACCGGCTGATGGAACAGATCGCGCCGTTCGATCCCACGTTCCATTTCGGTCAACAGGTCGACGTGCTGGAACGCGAGTGCGACGGCCGTTTCTATCTGCACACGACGCTGGGTCAGAAATTCCTGGCAAAAGCCGTCATCGTCGCCGGTGGCGTTGGCTCCTTTGCACCGGTCAAGCTCAAGCTCCCGGGAGTCGGTGAAAGGATCGGGCAGGATGTCTTCTACTCGATCAAGGATCCATCACTGCACGCCGGAAAGGACATCGTGGTGCTGGGTGGAGGCGATTCGGCGCTGGACTGGGCACTGGACATGCAGGCTCGGGCCGACAGCGTCCTGCTGGTCCATCGATCCGAGAATTTCAAGGCGTCGCCCGCCTCGGTGTCCCGCATGCATCAGTTGTGTGACGACCACCAGATGCAGTTTCTGACAGGCAATGTCACACGGCTGATTGGCCAGGGTGATCAGGGTCTGGGTACTTCCCCTTCAGCCAGCCCCGCACCGCTGGAGGCCATTGAAGTGACTGGCGGTGACGGCGTCGCTCGACGCGTTGAGCTGGATCACCTGCTGGTGTTCTTCGGACTTTCCCCGAAACTGGGTCCCATAGCCGACTGGGGACTGGACCTGAACAGGAACCAGATACGCGTCGATACGGAGAAATTCCAGTCCAGCGAAGAAGGCCTGTACGCCGTTGGCGACATCAACTGGTACCCGGGCAAGAAAAAACTGATTCTTTCCGGCTTTCACGAGGCGGCACTGGCGGCATTTGCCATCAAGGAGCAATTGAATCCGGGCAAGAAAGTTCACCTGCAGTACACGACGACCAGCCCTGTCATGCATCAACGACTGGGTGTCGATGATCCGTATGCCGATGACGTAGAGGCGGCCTGAGTATGTACCAGTACACTGAGTATGACCGGGATTTCCTGCAAAGCCGCGTCGAGGAATTTCGCGACCAGACCAGGCGCCGGCTTCAGGGCGAACTGGACGAAGAGGAATTCAAGCAGCTGCGCCTGCGCAACGGGCTCTATCTGCAACGGCACGCCTACATGCTGCGGGTGGCCATTCCCTACGGCCTGCTCAGCAGCGTCCAGTTGCGCAGACTTGCCCATATAGCACGCGAATACGACAGGGACTACGGACACGTCACCACCCGTCAGAACATGCAGTTCAACTGGCCCGAGCTTGAACGGGTGCCGGATATCCTTGCAGAGCTCGCCGAGGTGGACATGCATGCCATCCAGACCAGCGGCAATTGCATACGCAACACCACCACGGATCCGCTGGCTGGCGCCGTCGCTGACGAGATAGAAGATCCGCGACCGTGGTGCGAGCTCATCCGCCAATGGTCGACCCTGCACCCGGAGTTCAACTGGCTGCCGAGGAAATTCAAGATCGCAGTGACCGGCGCCAGGAGCGACCGTGCAGCCGTACAGGTGCATGACATCGGCCTGCGTATCGTGCATGACGACGCGGGAGAAACCGGCTTCGAAGTTCTGGTCGGTGGCGGGCTGGGCCGTACCCCGCATATCGGTCAGCTCATACGATCGTTCCTGCCCGCCGAGCACCTGCTGACCTACCTGTCCGCGATACTGCGAGTCTACAATCTGGAAGGGCGGCGCGATAATCTGTACAAGGCGCGTATCAAGATCCTGGTCAACGCCCTGGGTATCGATACCTTTCGCGACAAGGTCGAACAGCAATGGCTCGAGACGCGCACGCTGGATGACAGTTTCATGCCCCAGCAACTGGCGTCATTGAAAGCACAGTTTCCCGGGGCACCGGTGCTGGGTGAGATCGGTTCTGAACCAGGCGATACGACTGCACCGGATCAGATGTTCAGCAATCCCCTGTTCAACCAGTGGTACCAGGCCAATACCCGGGCGCATCGTGATTCCGGTCGTCGCATCGTGTATCTGTCGCTCAAGGCGCCTGGCCAGCCGGCCGGTGACATAACGGCTGAGCAGATGGACATCGTGGCGGACCTTGCAGATCGCTATAGTCTCGGCGAGATCCGCAGCACTCACGAACAGAACCTGGTGCTGGCTCACGTCCCGGCAGGTGAGCTCTTCTCGCTGTGGACAGAACTCAAGTCAGCCAGACTGGCAACTCCCAACCTGCACAAACTGACAGACATGATCGTATGCCCGGGACTGGACTACTGCTCTCTGGCAAACGCAGGCACACTGGGGATCTATGACCAGATCTATCAGCGATTCGACGACCTCGACTACCTGCATGAACTGGGTGACATCAGCATCAAGATTTCCGGTTGCATGAATGCCTGCGGCCATCACCATATTGGCGACATCGGTATTCTCGGTGTCGACAAGGGCGGTGTGGAGTGGTACCAGCTGACCATTGGCGGCCATGCCGGCGACAAGGCTGCGCTGGGACAGCGGCTGGGCAAGGCCATCGCCAAGGACGAGGTGGCCAATGCCATCGAACACCTGCTGGAAGCCTATATCGCCTGCCGCGAACCCGGCGAATCGTTTCACGATGTCGTTCTTCGCCTGGGTACCGCCCCGTTCAAGGAGAAAGTGTATGCCACTGCTGCGTAATGGTCACCTGGTGACCACCAATCCCTGGGTACGCCTGGAAGACGACGCGCCCTACCCGATACATTCATCGACGGATACCGATCCGGAGACACCCGTCCTCGCCAGTCTTGCGCGTTTTCTGCAATTACAGTCTGACGGTGCCTGCACGGTATCCGGTGTCTGGCTCAGCCCTGACGACGATGTGCGCCAGCTGGCAGATCATCTGCACCGGCTACAGGTCATCGTCATCGACTTTCCAAAATACACGGACGGTCGTGGTTACACGCAGGCGCGACTGCTGCGTGAGCAGTTTCATTTTGCCGGAGAGCTGCGCGCCAGCGGTGATGTCAGGCCCGATCAGATCCTGTTCATGGCCAGGGCCGGCATCGACGCCTTCGAGTTTGACACTGAGCCCGACGAAGCCCTGCTCAAGCAGATCCTGAGCCGCTTCCACGTCAACTACCAGCCTTCGTACTCGCTGCCGGTTGCCGGTTGAATACTATTCAGGGCGGTATTGCGGGCATGACCAACTACCGCGGAGTGAGCTAAACTTCCGCGGTATGGACAAGAGATTACTGGATATTCTGGTTTGCCCGGTCACCAAAGGCAAACTGATCAAGCGTGATGACGAACTGTGGTCACGGCAGGCGGCACTGGCCTTCCCCATTCGCGATGGTATTCCGGTCATGCTCGAAAGCGAAGCCCGCGCCCTGAGTCTTGCAGAAGTCGAGGCACTGGAAAAGGAAAGCCGTTGATCAATCGGCAGCAGGGATTGCCAGGGACACGCTGTTCTTGCAGGGATGCGACTCAATGCACTTCTGGCAGATTGACGGTCACTACATCCGACCGGGCATCTACCCAGCTTTTCGAGTTACCAGTTACCCGTCGCATCTGCAGATAGAGTTCACCGGCCCCGGCTAATGCTGCCGGCAGCGCGATCGATTGTGAAAAGCTCTGCCAGCTGGCGCCAGAAAACCCGGCATCGCTACTGATCCGGTAATGACTCGGACCGCCGGAGACCGCTGGCCTCAACACGGTATTACTGGCACCGCTCAAAACGTCTACCGTGTCGATCCTGATAATCGGCGGGTTGGCGACCATGGTACTGCCCGCGCGGCAGCGAGGTCCTGGAATTCCCTCGCTCAGGGTGACCTGCTTGATCAGGTTGAACCCCCTGGCCGGTTCATTCAGGCGCAACCCGCTGAACCGTGTCTTGGACACCGTCACGACCAGCGGCACGTTCGGCACCTCGACGACGGCACGCCCGTCGACATCGGTGAACAAGGCGCCAAACTGCTTGTAATTGCCCGGCAGACCGATACAGACCGATGCACCGGACACCGGTTCACCCAGGTCGTTCACGACGCGCACGCCATACTGACCTGCCTGCGCGGTGGCAGCAGCGGAAAGCCCCCCAATGACAAGTGCACCCAGCAGGACCGGCGCGATGAGAGCCCGTACCCGAGGGTTACAACGATCAGTTATGGTTGCGGTTTTTTTCACAGCAGTCTCCCATCGATAGCAAACGTCGTGAAACGTCATTTGCCTGACGAATCACCATAGACTGCCAATACTATGACAGCTACGCTGGGAGTGAAGCCTGAATTGTCAGCAGCTGCGGGGCAATTCACAGTCGATCAGTGGGAATTGCTGGCTGCTGCACACTGGCCAGTCTAACGGGGTATCTGACGGGTTCGCCCGGTCACAAAACGGCGATCATCAACGGCAGTCAGTAGCCGGCCGATCGCGCTCAGAGCGTGTTCTAACTACCCCAATGGCGGACATCGCCAGTATCTATATGGACAAAGCTGGATTTGCTGTACAGACCGACGCCGCCAGCCTGCATGTCCAGTGCAGCTTTCTGTAATTGCGTGACCGGTACACCGGGGATGTAGATGTCCGCAGCCCGGCCTTCCATGTGCAGACTGTACTTGGCGACACCGGGAGAGCGCCGTCTGAGTTTTGCGTTGGTTTCCGGTGTGCGGTAGCCGGACAGTACGTGAACCGGCTCACTGCTACCCACGGCAAGCTGCAGGCACAGCAACTGGTCATACAGGGTGTTGTCCATGGTAGTGGCGACATTGGCTCGACGATCGCGCATCAGGTGATTCAGTTGCTCGATGTTTTCATCGATGTAGATTCCATGCGTGTAATAGACGACATCCAGGTCGTCCCAGGTATGCGCATTGACGAGGTGGAGGCGACGAGCTTCCAGCGGATCGAGTTCAGTGGAAGGAGCGGCCATTGCCCTGCCACTACCCGTAAGTAGTGCTCCGGACAGCGAGGCCTGGGTGGCTGCCATGCCCAGCACTCCGGCCTGCTTGAGAAATCGGCGTCTGGATGTTGCGATCTGGCTATTTGAACTCGATATCATTGTATCAACACACTGGACTGCAAGCTAAACACGAATCGACTCTGGCGGACGGATCAAGCTCGGGATGGTCCGTCAACTGCACGGCACATTGTGACATAAACAGATTGGGCAGAATCTGGCAACAACGCTCATGAACAAACGTTCACGCGTGACGTGCGTCGCAATTCCTGACTGAACTCTAAAGGTAACCAACCTCCAGAATCTCGTACTCGCGAACACCTTTGGGTGTGGTGACACTGACCTCGTCGCCCTCCATCTTGCCGATGAGGGCTTTGGCGACAGGGGATGCAAAACTGATACGACGCGCCTTGAGATCGGCTTCATCATCGCCGACGATCTGGTAGCTGATGTGTTCGTCAGAATCGAGGTCCAGCAGTTTCACCGTGGCGCCGAACACTACCTTGCCGGTCCTGGGCAACACGGTCACGTCTATCACCTGTGCCGTCGAGAGCTTGGACTCGATCTCCTTGATACGGCCCTCGATAAAGCTTTGCTGTTCCCGGGCGGCGTGATACTCGGCATTCTCCTTCAAATCACCGTGTTCACGCGCTTCAGCGATGGCCTGGATGACTGTGGGACGCTGTTTGCCCTTCAAATCAGCCAACTCTTCACGCAACAGGGTTTCGCCGCGTTTGGTCATGGGAACCTTGTTCATGCTATCTCCGAATGGATATCACTGAGCCGATAGACCGGACCGCTGGTATCGTGCGACAGAGCGGCGCAGGTGGCAATGGCACCGGACAATGTCGTCGTGTAGGGAATCTTGCGCGCCAGGGCCTGCTGGCGTATGTGGTAGGAATCAGCGATGGCCTGCCGGCCACTCGTCGTATTGATGATCAGGCTGATCAGGCCGTTCTTGATCTGGTCGAGAATATGCGGCTGGCCCTGCTGCAGTTTATTGATCTGCCGACAGTCTATTCCTGCCTCGGCGATGACCCGCTGGGTACCGTCTGTTGCCAGCAGATCGAACCCGGCGGCCGCCAGACTCCTGGCTACGTCCACCACGCCACTCTTGTCCTGATCCCTGACACTGATGAAGGCCACGCCGGATTGCGGCAACTCCGATGAGGCTCCCAGGGAGGCTTTGTAGAAGGCTTCACCAAACGTCTTACCCGAACCCATCACTTCGCCAGTGGATTTCATCTCAGGTCCCAGCAGGGTATCCACTCCGGGAAACTTGGCGAACGGAAATACCGATTCCTTGACACTGAAATGCGTCGGTGCAGGAATGCGCAGCATGCCCAGCTCGGCCAGACTCCTGCCTGCCATGACACGCGCAGCGACCTTGGCCAGGGGCACACCGGTCGCCTTGGAGACGAAAGGGACGGTCCGCGATGCCCGTGGATTGACCTCCAGTACATAGACCGTGTCTCCCTGGATCGCGAACTGGGTGTTCATCAGTCCGATCACCTTCAATGCCCTTGCCATGCGGGCTACCTGTTCCGACAGCTCGGCACAGCGTTCTGCAGACAGGGTAAAAGGTGGCAGGGAACAGGCGGAGTCACCGGAGTGGATTCCCGCCTCCTCGATGTGTTCCATGATGCCACCGATGACCACGTCCTCACCATCGCAGATTGCGTCCACGTCCACTTCCACGGCATCGTTCAGAAAACGATCGAGCAATACCGGAGAGCGGTTGGAGACCGTCACGGCTTCTTTCATGTAGCGCGACAGTTCACTGCGCTCCTGGACGATCTCCATGGCACGTCCACCGAGCACATAACTCGGCCGTACCACCAGCGGATACCCGATCTCGTCGGCCAGTCTCAGTGCATCCTCGGGCGTGCGCGCCGTACGATTGGGGGGCTGCTTCAGGCCGAGCTCGTTGATCATCTGCTGGAACCGTTCGCGATCTTCGGCAAGATCTATGGAATCGGGCGAGGTACCAATGATGGGAGCGCCGGCGGCCAGCAGATCCCTGGCGAGTTTCAGCGGCGTCTGTCCACCGTACTGCACGATGACGCCGACCGGTTTCTCCACATCGATGACAGCCATGACGTCTTCCAGCGTCAACGGCTCGAAATACAGTCTGTCTGACGTATCGAAGTCGGTGGACACGGTTTCCGGGTTGCAGTTGACCATGATGGTCTCGTAGCCGTCATCACGCAGAGCCAGAGCTGCGTGCACACAGCAGTAGTCAAACTCGATACCCTGGCCAATCCGGTTGGGCCCGCCACCCAGCACCATGATTTTCTGTCTGTCGCTCGGATCGGACTCGCAGAATTGCTCATAGGTGGAATACAGATAGGCTGTATTACTGGCAAATTCGGCAGCACAGGAATCCACACGTTTGTACACGGGATGGATTCCCAGGGATTTGCGCCGGTTGCGAAAATCAAGTTCAGTCACACCCAGCAGGTACGCCAGACGGGCATCACTGAATCCGTTGCGCTTGAGTTCGCGTAGCCGGGCACCATCCAGTTCTGTAAGCGTCGTGCCGCGCAGTGCCAGTTCTTCGTCGATGATTTCCTTTACCTGGTACAGGAACCATCGATCTATTGCGGTGGCGGCAAACGCCTCGTCGATACTCAGTCCGTCACGAAACGCCTCTGCCAGATACCATAACCGCTGCTCGCGCGCCTGACGCAGTTCACGATCGATAACAGTCGCCCGCTCAACGGCGGAGAGTTCAGCGTCGAGTACTTCATCCAGCCCACTGACATCTATTTCCAGGCCACGTAATGCCTTCTGCAACGACTCCTTGAAGGTGCGGCCGATCGCCATGACCTCCCCCACCGATTTCATCTGTGTGGTCAGTCGATTGTCCGCAGTGGGAAATTTCTCGAAGGTAAAGCGGGGAATCTTGGTGACGACATAGTCGATGCTGGGCTCGAAGGAGGCCGGTGTCGTGCCTCCCGTGATCTCGTTGCGCAACTCGTTCAGGGTGAATCCGACAGCCAGTTTTGCAGCCACCCGCGCAATCGGAAATCCCGTGGCCTTGGAAGCCAGCGCCGATGAGCGCGATACCCGGGGATTCATCTCGATGATGATCATCGCGCCATTATCCGGATTGATCGCAAACTGCACATTGGAACCACCCGTATCGACACCAATCTTGCGCAATACTGCGCAGGACGCATCACGCATGAGCTGGTATTCCTTGTCGGTGAGAGTCTGCGCCGGAGCGACGGTAATCGAATCACCGGTATGAATTCCCATCGGGTCCAGATTCTCGATGGAACAGACGATGATGACGTTGTCCGCGTTGTCCCGCACCACCTCCATCTCGAATTCCTTCCAGCCCAGTACTGATTCTTCGAGCAGCACTTCCGTCGTACGTGACAGATCCAGTCCACGGGTGACAATGGATTCGAACTCCTCCCGATTGTAGGCGATACCTCCACCACTGCCGCCCATGGTGAATGAGGGACGGATGATGCAGGGGAATCCGATCTCTGCCTGGCCTGCCCACGCATCGTCCATGCTATGCGCAATGGCCGCTTTCGGCGTCGCCAGACCGATCTCGCCCATGGCCATGCGGAATTTGTCACGATCCTCAGCCATGTCGATGGCTTCAGGTCTGGCGCCGATCATCTCGACCCCGAACTCCTCCAGCACGCCTTCGCGTGCCAGGTCGAGCGCACAGTTCAATGCAGTCTGGCCACCCATGGTTGGCAGCAGCGCATCGGGTTTTTCACGTTCGATGATGTTGCGCACGACGCGCCAGTCGATCGCCTCGATATAGATGGCATCGGCCATGGACGGATCGGTCATGATCGTGGCCGGATTCGAATTGACCAGGATCACCCGGTATCCTTCCTCTCGCAGGGCCTTGCAGGCCTGCGCACCGGAATAATCGAACTCACAGGCCTGCCCGATTACGATAGGGCCGGCACCGATGATCAGGACGCTCTTTATGTCCGTGCGTTTTGGCATGTGGGAAAGTGGCCGTCAGTCAATGAGACGCGTTATGCGGCAGGCAGCAACGCAAGAAACTGGTCGAACAGTGCGACTACATCGTGCGGCCCCGGACTCGCTTCGGGGTGCCCCTGAAAACCCAGCGCAGGTACATCCAGCCGACGAATACCCTGCAGTGAATTGTCGAACAGGGATATGTGCGTGATGGCAAGAGATTCATTCAGGGAATCCGCATCGACAGCAAATCCGTGATTCTGGCTGCTGATCATCACGCGTCCACTGGCGGTGTCCAGAACCGGGTGGTTGGCGCCGTGATGCCCGAACTTCATCTTCACGGTTCTGGCCCCCGAGGCCAGTGCCAGCAACTGGTGGCCCAGACAGATGCCAAATGTCGGCAGTTTGTCAGCCAGTAACTCCCGGATGGCCTGAATGGCATAGTCACACGGTTCGGGATCTCCCGGACCATTGGACAGGAAGAGACCGTCCGGTTTCAATTCACGAATCTGCCCTGCCGTCCAGGTAGCCGGAACCACGGTAACTGCGCAGCCGCGGTCGACGAACAGTCGCAGGATATTGTGCTTGACGCCGAAATCCATCGCCACGATGTGTCGACCCGGCACGCGTGCCCTTGGCGGTTCCGGCTCGAGAGACCAGCTTCCGTGGGTCCACTCATAAGGAGCAGTGCAACTGACGACCTTCGCCAGGTCGGTGCCCGCCAGACCCGGACAGGCCCGTGCCTGTGCATGAGCAGCATCCTTCGCATCGCTGCGGCCCTGATCATCGAGCAGTTGCGCTCCGGCCAGAATGCATCCATTCTGCGCACCCTTGTCTCGTAGATGACGGGTCAGCGCCCGCGTATCGATATCGCTGATGGCGACTACATTGTGCTGTTCGAGAAATTGCCCAAGACTCTGCTCAGCTCGAAAATTGCTGTGCAGGCGCGGCAGGTCGCGGATGATGAGTCCGCTGCAGTACACCGAGTGAGATTCCCGGTCATCCTGATTGGTGCCGGTGTTGCCGATGTGCGGATAGGTCAGTGTGACGATCTGCCGGGCATAGGAGGGATCTGTCAGGATTTCCTGGTAGCCCGTCATGGCGGTATTGAAAACGACCTCACCCGTGGATAGACCATCGATACCAATGGCGATTCCGTCAAAACAGGTGCCGTCAGCGAGTACGAGGATGGCAGGTCGGGACACGGGCGTAGATGATTCCAGCGTTGCGCACACAAAAACGGAGAAAGCTGCTGTGAAAGCCAGATTTCCCCGTCAGTTATTTTTCGGAATAATACGCGTCACAGACAGGGCTTGTCCAGTTGCCGTTCACGTTTCCGGACATCACAACAGATCTGTGAAAATTCGTCATTGGCGCCTGTCCCTCGTCCCGGCACGTCCTCAAAGCTGGACGTCTGCCAGGTCACCCTTGTTCTCCAGCCATTGCTTGCGATCAGCGGCGCGTTTCTTGGCCAGCATCATGTCCATGGTCTTGTTGGTATCATCGCCATCACTGATGGTCAGGCGGATCAGCCTGCGGGTATCGGGCGCCACCGAGGTCTCGCGCAACTGCATCGGGTTCATCTCTCCCAGGCCCTTGAATCGAGTGACACTGACCTTGCCCTTGAGCTTTTCCGCCTCTATGCGGTCCATGATGCCCGTGCGTTCTGCATCATCCACGGCATAAAAGACCGCCTTGCCTACATCGATGCGAAACAGTGGCGGCATGGCCACATAGACATGCCCCATCCGGACCAGCTCACGAAAATGCCGCACGAACAAGGCACACAGCAACGTGGCGATATGCGCCCCATCCGAATCGGCATCCGCCAGGATGCAGATCTTGCCATAGCGCAAGGTGGACAGATCCTGTGATCCGGGCTCCATGCCTATCGCCACGGAAATATCATGAACCTCCTGGGAGCCCAGAATCTGGTCGATATCCGCCTCCCAGGTGTTCAGGATCTTGCCACGCAATGGCATGATCGCCTGAAACGTGCGGTCACGAGCCTGTTTTGCCGAGCCGCCTGCAGAATCACCTTCCACCAGGAACAGTTCGGTGCGGCTCAGGTCCGTGGAGGAACAGTCCGCCAGCTTGCCGGGCAGTGCCGGGCCACTCGTCAGTTTCTTGCGCACCACTTTCTTTCCGGTACGCGCCCTCGCTTGCGCACTGGCGATGGCCAGCTGGGCAATCTGGTCGCCGGTCTCGGCGTGCTGGTTCAACCACTGCGCGGTATGGTCCTTGACCACGCCGGCAATGAACACGACGCACTCCCGCGAGGACAGGCGCTCCTTGGTCTGACCTGAGAACTGTGGATCTTCCAGCTTTACCGACAGCACATAACTGACTTTGTCCCACACATCTTCGGGCGCTATCCGCACCCCGCGCGGCAGCAGGTTGCGCATGTCGGCAAACTCCCTGACCGCATCGGTCAGCCCGGTTCGCAGCCCGTTGACATGTGTGCCGCCCTGCGCAGTCGGTACCAGGTTGACGTAGCTTTCGTGCACGCCATCACCACCTTCGGGCAACCAGGCAACTGCCCAGTCCGCGGTTTCCGTGCGCGAGGCCATGCTGGCGGACAGGGGCTTTTCGGGCAGCCGCTCGTAGCCGTCGATTGCACTGACCAGGTAGTCGACCAGGCCGTCCTCATAGAACCACTCGTCCTTATCGCCGCTGTGTTCATCGAAAAGGCGGACACGCAGCCCGGGACAGAGCACTGCCTTCGCGCGCAGCAGGTGCCGCAGGCGACTCAATGAGAACTTGTCCGTATCGAAGTATTTTCTGTCGGGCCAGAAGCGAATGCGCGTCCCGGTATTGCGTTGTCCGACGGTGCCGATTGGTTTGAGGCCCGCGTCTACCTCTCCGCCCTTGAAGGTAGCCAGGAACTCATGTCCCTTGCGGCGAATCGATACTTCCAGCTTCTTCGACAGAGCGTTGACCACCGACACCCCCACCCCGTGCAGGCCACCGGAAAAGCGATAGTGCTCATTGGAGAACTTGCCACCTGCGTGCAGGGTGGTCAGGATGACCTCGACGCCGGGTTTCTTGAGTTTGGGATGCATGTCTACCGGCATGCCGCGACCATCGTCTATCACTTCCAGGGAGCCATCCCGGAACAGGGTCACGCGGATATCCGATGCGTGGCCGGCCAGGGCTTCGTCCACGCTGTTGTCGATGACTTCCTGCGCGAGATGGTTGGGGCGCTGGGTATCCGTGTACATGCCCGGACGCTTGCGCACAGGATCCAGGCCACTGAGCACCTCGATCGAGGAAGCGTTGTATTGATCACTCACAATTGGACGTATCGGGTAGCGGTTGTCGTGTACCAAAATCCAGTGTACCGAATGCACGCCTGGCATGATTCCCCATGCCCGGCGTACCGACGGAAGAAACGGGCAGGCGTTCCTGCCGTGCGCCGTGCGGCCGGAGTGTAGCGTATGCTATTCAACCGTGCCGTCGCCTGGGCAGGCTATCTGGCTGCTCCATCCGGGCATGCCGGGCGCAACAACCTTGAATTGCGACGATGCAGACGACACACTTGCATTCACAGCAACCAGCCGAAGACGAGAATTTCCATGGCCGACTCCCCTCATATCGTCCAGCTCGATGAGCAAAATTTCATGCAGGTCGTGGTGGAAGGTTCCGACCTCACACCTGTACTGGTGGATTTCTGGGCTGACTGGTGTGGTCCATGCAAATCGCTGATGCCAATCCTGGAAAAACTGGCCGTGGAGTACGACGGTGCCTTCGTACTGGCCAAACTCGATACCGAAGCACACCCGGGAATTGCCCAGCAACTGGGCATTCGCAGCCTGCCCACGGTCAAGCTGTTCAAGGAGCGGCAACTGGTCAATGAATTCACCGGCGCACTGTCGGAGAGTGAGGTACGCAGTTTCCTGGAAACCAACGTAGGGCCCGTGCCACCGGCTGCTGACGAACTCGAAGAGGACGCCGGCGATCACCGTGTTGCAGAGGCCATGACCCTGTTCGAACAGGGAAACAGTGCAGAGGCCCGTGCACTGCTCCAACAGGCGCAGGCGGACGACCCGGAAAATGTCGAGGTCCTGCTGGCACTGGGCCAGATCTGTATCAGCAGCGGTGATCTGGATACGGCGGAAAGCTGCCTGAAGGCCTTACCCGAGGCGGATCGCGACGGTGTCCAGGGTCGGCGTCTGGCGGGAATCCTGGAACTGGCGCGCGAAAGTGATTCGAACGTCAATCCGCAGGCTCTGAGGGCTGCCCTGGAAAAGGATCCCTCAAGCAGTGAGGCCCGTTACAAGCTGGCTATCGCAGAGGCACTTGCAGGCAACTCGCAAGCCGGGATGGATCACCTGCTGATTCTGGTGCAAAACGATGCCGGGTACAATGATGGCGCACCGCGGGAGAAACTCCTGGCATTGTTCAATGTACTGGGCGATGACCCACTGGTGGGTCAGTATCGACGCAAGCTGTTCGCTTCGCTGCATTGATGCTGCGGCATTGATCCTGTTTAATCCAGCCTGCTTGCTTGCAGTCCGGGTTGTATTCATCGGACTGGACGCGGCCGGCCGCACTGCCAGCAGGCGCCAAATTCCCGTCCAACCGATTCCTGGCAGTGGCTGCAACGCCAGTCCCGTTCCTCCTGCTGCCGGGCCGCCTCGAAGTCGTCGATGATCGAGCGTGCCCGATCATGATGTTGTGCCTGTTCGAGCCACACGCCGATGATTTCCGAGGGCGGCAGTTCACCGATGGCACCACTGAGATAGGAACCGGTGATGTGAGCCTGCATACCACCTGCCCGCAGCTCGTCCACCACCAGTTGTGCCTCGACCAGATTGGCAGCCCGATAGATCAACGGCATGATTCAGCCGGCATTTGCCCGGGCATCCTCTGCGGTGGGGAGCACGTAGGGTAAATCCAGTGCGACCAGAACCTGGCCGTCCACTGTCAGCTTGTTCGCGGGTGCAGACACCTTGACCACGGCCAGAAGCTCGGCCTGGCCGTGGGTGCCCAGAATCGCATCGACGACCACCCCTGCGTCCGTATCCTCGTGGGCATGGAGGGGGGTACCAGGCAGAGGTATACTGACCGAGCCACTGGCATCCGGTGGCAGGCGGAAACGACGCATATGGCGCTTGAGCTTGCCCAGGTACTGCATGCGGGCCACGATTTCCTGCCCCGGGTAGCAGCCCTTGGTGAAACTCAGTGCGTCGATAAGCTGTAAATTGAGCATTTGCGGCACGAACGCCTCCTGCACGCCTGTACGGACACCGGGCACTCCGGCGGAGATGTCTCCCAGTCGCCAGACCGCCGCGCCAAGTTTCGGCATGTCCGGACAGGCGGCCCACAATTCGAGCTGTTTATCCTCACTCGCCAATAGCAGGTATCGCGCTCTGGAATCCGCAGTCTGATCATCGTGCCAGCGTATGATCTGCATGGCGTCGGAAGTGGCGACGTCCATAGGCGACCCCGGCAACGCTCCCAGCGACCGTGAGAGCTGACCCAGGTCACCGTCGGCGTCAGCCAGCACGCCCGTACACAGGCAATCCGGTCGATGGGCTATGGTTACTTTGGAACGCATGACGAACATGGACAGGCGTTGCAGAAATCCGTCGCGGATATCCGCAGGCACCAGCAGGCGAAAGCCGGTATTCGTGCCGGTGACCGTGGGCAAGGCCAGGAGTCGGCCCTTGGGTGTGCAGTAACCGCTTATCTGTGCCTGGGTCGAGGAGACCCTGCTCAGATCATTGCAGAATTGGCCCTGAAGGAAGGCAGCAGCATCATCACCTTCTATATCCACTATGCTAATCGATGACAGATCAACAAGTTGCGCCTTATCGACTGAATTCTCCATGACGGTTTGTGCTGCTGATCCGGTTGAACCAGCCGGTGCAACAGTGGCTTCAAGCATCGTCGCCCACTTGGTACTCATAAGAACAGGTCCTGATCTATTGAATCATATAAGATAGAAACATTGCCGGTAATCAAGCAATGCACCGTAGTCACTTGTTATTATTGTGACAATTACAGAGCAAATAGCACGAAGCTGCGTATAAAGGCTCATGACATCATCTGAAAACACTCCCGCAGATCACACGAACACCCCTGCAGTGAGACCAGCGGCCAATGTGGCTGCATCCCCGGAAGATCATACGCACCTTGCCCGCAATGCGGTCGCTCCGCGCGACGATCTGCCGGCCAGACCGGCCAGGGAAACCGGGGGCCAAGCCGGCCCCGAACCAACACGCTATGGAGACTGGGAGAAAAAGGGACGCTGTACAGATTTCTAGTGTCGACTGCAGACCCCGTGTCCACGGGCGAAAAATAACACTTTAATACTCGGTATACCGTTGCCGAGCAACATTTTTGGAAACTTATCCATGGCCTGGAACGACAAGCGACCGCTATCCCCTCACCTGCAGCACTACAAGCTGCCATTCACAGCCTATCTGTCGGTGGCTCACCGGGCAACCGGCATCGTCAACAGTGCCGCCATCGTGCTGCTGGTCCTGCTCATCGCCAGCGCGGCAGGCTCACCGGAGAGCTACGAATTCATGTCCGGCATCGCCACCTCCTGGTTCGGCAAGCTGGTGCTGTTCGGATTTACCGTCACACTCTATTACCACCTCGCCAATGGTATCCGGCATCTGTTCTGGGACCTTGGCCATGGCTTCGAACTTGACAGTGCCAGGAAATCCGGCAATGTCGTCCTGGTGGCAGCCGGCGCACTGTCCATCATCACCTGGATAGTGGCAGCAGCAGCATGAGCAACTTCAGAACTCCCCTGTCGCGTGTCAAGGGCCTCGGCTCCGCCAAGGAAGGCACCGGACATTTCTGGTCTCAACGCCTCACGGCCGTAGCTCTGGTACCACTGGTATTGTGGCTGGCGTTTTCAGTTGCTTCACTTCCGGGAATGGACTACGTTGCCATTCGCGAGTGGTTGTCGCAACCGTTCAATGCGATCGCGATGATCCTGTTCATCATCGCCGCTTTCTATCATGCGCGACTGGGTCTGCAGGTAGTCATCGAGGACTATATCGGCTCCCATGGACCGCGCACGGCCGCCATCATAGGTGTGACTTTCGCCGCCGCTGCACTGGGTGTCACCGGCGTCTTCTCGGTCATGCGAATCGCCTTTGCAACCTGACCCGGCTTATTCCCCACTTCTTTTTCCGCGAGTTTCACCCTGCGTGGACAACTCACGATCCGTTCAGATGAAGATTGACGAGCAACTATGACGACCGCATACAAGATCATCGACCATACCTATGACGTGATAGTCGTCGGTGCCGGCGGCGCTGGACTTCGCGCAACCCTGGGCATGGCGGCGCAAGGGCTCTCGACCGCCTGTGTCACCAAGGTGTTCCCGACCCGCTCACATACGGTTGCGGCGCAGGGCGGCATGAGTGCGGCGCTGGGTAATATGGGCGAGGATCACTGGACCTGGCACATGTACGACACCATCAAGGGCTCGGACTGGCTCGGCGACCAGGATGCCATCGAATACATGTGCCGCGAGGCGATGCCAGCCGTCATCGAACTGGAGCACTTCGGGGTACCGTTCTCACGTACCGACGACGGCAGGATCTACCAGCGCCCGTTTGGCGGGATGACCACGCATTTCGGTGAAGGCACCGCCCAGCGAACCTGTGCAGCGGCCGACAGGACTGGACATGCCATCCTGCACACTCTCTATCAGCAGTCACTGAAACACAATGCCGAGTTTTACATTGAACATTTCGCCACGGATCTCATCATGGATGATGGCGTCTGCCGTGGTGTGGTGTCTCTGGATCTGGCCACCGGTGAGTTGCATCGCTTCCAGGCTCACCAGGTGGTGCTGGCTACCGGCGGCTGCGGACGCACCTACTTCTCGGCAACATCTGCGCATACCTGCACCGGTGATGGCAATGCCATGGTATTGCGAGCAGGCCTGCCACTCCAGGATATGGAATTCGTGCAGTTTCACCCGACCGGCATCTATGGAGCCGGTGTGCTGATTACCGAAGGTGTTCGTGGTGAAGGCGGCTACCTGACCAATAACGACGGCGAGCGTTTCATGGAACGCTATGCACCCAATGCCAAGGACCTCGCCTCGCGCGATGTCGTCAGTCGGTCGATGACCATGGAAATCAATGCCGGCCGCGGTGTCGGCAGTGACAAGGACCACATCTTTCTGAACCTGCAACACCTGGGCAGTGACGTGATCGAGAAACGACTGCCCGGAATCTCCGAGTCGGCACGTATCTTCGCCGGCGTAGACGTCACGAAGAATCCTATCCCGGTCATTCCTACTGTTCACTACAACATGGGCGGAATTCCGACCAACTATCATGGCGAGGTGGTTACTCTCAAGGATGGGGATCCGGACACCGTGGTGCCCGGACTCATGGCCATCGGAGAGGCCGCCTGTGTGTCTGTACACGGTGCCAATCGACTCGGCAGCAACTCACTGCTGGACATCGTCGTGTTCGGTCGCGCAGCAGCTATACGGGCAGCGCAACTGGTGAAACCCGGCACCTCGCACAAACCATTGAAGTCGGATGCGCTGGACCCGATACTGGGACATCTGGACAAAGTGCGACATAACAAGGGAGAAACGGGCACGGCGGATGTTCGTGATCGCATGCAGCGCACGATGCAGAAGCATGCGGCCGTTTTTCGTACCGGTGAAAGTCTGTCTGAAGGCATCGACAAAATGCGCCTGGTCGTCGATGAGTTCGATGACGTCAAGATCGACGACAAGAACCTGATCTGGAATACGGACCTGGTGGAGACACTGGAGCTGGAGAACCTGCTGGCACAGGCACAGACCATCATACACGGCGCACTGAACCGGCCAGAAAGCCGGGGCGCGCATGCCCGTGACGACTTCCAGGATCGCGACGATGAAGACTGGATGAAGCACACCCTGACCTGGACTGACGATCGGGCCAATGTGACCATCGACTACAGGCCGGTGCATATGTACACATTGACGGATGAGTGCGAAGTCATCCCCCCCAAGCTGCGGGTGTACTGACGCGCGAGCCGGCAAACCATCTAACGGAACCTTTCTCATGGCAGAATTCAAGTTACCCACCAACTCCATCGTCAGGCAGAACGGCAAGCATTTCGCGGCACCTGCCGGGTCAGGCACTACTCGACGCTTCAAGATCTACCGTTATGATCCTGACAGTGGTGAAAACCCGCGTATCGATTCCTTCGACATCGACATCGACAGCTGCGGGCCGATGGTGCTGGACGCCATCATCAAGATCAAGAGTGAGATGGACTCCACATTGACGTTCCGGCGCTCCTGTCGTGAAGGTATCTGTGGCTCCTGTGCCATGAACATCGACGGCACCAATGGACTGGCCTGCACCACGGCAATTGCCGATATCGAAGGCGATGTCACTATCTACCCTCTACCTCACCAGCCGGTCATCAAGGACCTGGTGTCCGATCTCACCAATTTCTACGCCCAGTACGCCTCTATCGAGCCATGGCTGAAATCCGACACGCCGGCACCACCGGACCGGGAACGTCTGCAATCACCCGAAGACCGCGATCTAATCGACGGTGCCTACGAATGCATCCTGTGCGCCTGCTGTTCCACCAGTTGCCCCAGTTACTGGTGGAACCCTGATCGTTACCTGGGACCTGCGGCGCTGCTGGCCTCCTACCGCTGGCTGGTTGATAGCCGGGATGACGCCACTGGCGAACGGCTGGACGATCTGGAAGATCCATTCAAGCTGTATCGTTGCCATACCATCATGAACTGCACACAAGCGTGTCCGAAGGGTCTCAACCCGGCCAGAGCCATTGCAGAGACCAAGAAAATGCTGGTCAAGCGCCGGCTGTAGGCGTCGGTGTCACACGTCGAATTTGCATACCGTGCGGTGACCCAACGGATCTCCCTGCCGACAAGGGTGTTGGTCCATTGAGCGCTGACAGGCCCACATTATCGCGACTGCGCTGGCGCTGCAGGCGCGGCATGCGCGAGCTGGATGAGGCCATGCGTGCCTATCTCGATCATCACTATGCCCACGCGCCGGCTGAAGAACAGACGCTATTCGAACTGCTGCAGGAGATGCAGGATCCCGAGTTGTATCAACTCATCAGCGGCAAAGCCACGGAGGCCCGCTATCAGAGCATTGTCGACAAGATGTCAGCCACCCTGGCAGATAAAACCTGAGATCGGCCTGACCGGTCCGCTCCTGACACTGGCCTGTACGCTCCTGGCATCTAGCGCCATCCTGATGACCCCGGTGGATGCCTGGCTACGCGCGCTCTCTGCCACCGTTCTGATCCTATTGCTGATACGACGGCGTGTAATCCGGCGGGATGCCTGGTTGCTCAGACAGGAATCCGATTCCATCTGGACACTGCGAGGCGGCAATGCACAGGAGGGTATCGTCACCGGGCGACTGGTCAGGGCGGGGTATCGAAGCGCCGTGCTCGTCATCGTCGTCATCCAGGCCGACGATACCCGGCTGCATCGCGTGGCGATCTGGTGGGACCAGGTAGCTGGCAGGGATTTCAGTTACCTGCATCTGCAGCTGGCTTACGCGGCTGAACCGGTGCGTCAGCGCCACTGGCAAGTCAGGTTGCTGGATCTTCTGCATAGCCTGGAGCTACCGACACTGATACCGATGACCGGACACAAACTCCCACGCCGCACAACAAAGAACGGTCACTGACGCAGATTTACCGATGATTCCTCAGGAAGCAAGCACCAGTGCGGTAGACTGCAAACTCGATCGAGAGGAATACTCCAGGTGAAGCAACCGATCCATCTTGACGTG
The DNA here is from genome assembly GCA_013002205.1 of Granulosicoccus sp. Taxonomy (GTDB): domain Bacteria; phylum Pseudomonadota; class Gammaproteobacteria; order Granulosicoccales; family Granulosicoccaceae; genus Granulosicoccus. The sequence goes on along the minus strand of JABDKN010000119.1, from coordinate 7,142 downwards.
AACGTCAATCATGTAGCCGTGGTACGGCAGGCGCGGCAGTCAATCTCCCCTGATCCGGTACACGCGGCACTGCAGGCGGAACTGGCCGGTGCTGACGGGATCACCATGCAACTGCGAGAGGATCGCAGGCATATCCAGGACCATGACGTCGAGCGATTTGCCCAGAGCTGCCAGACCAAGCTCTCGCTGCAGATCGACGCCAGTGATGCATTGCGTGAAGTGGCATTGCGGATCATGCCGCGTGACGTGTCGCTGGTTCCTGAAAATCGTGAAGAGCTGACCACGGAGGGTGGGCTGGATGTGGTGAATAACCTGTCATTCATGACCGAATACGTAGCCAGCCTGAATCAGGCGGGCATTCAGACCTCACTGTTCATCAATCCCGAAGAGGTGCAGATCGAAGCTGCCGCAAGAGTGGGTGCCCCGGTGGTAGAACTGCATACCGGACGGTATTCCATGGCCGGCAGCGCTGCCGAAAGGACGGCGGAACTCGCGCGCATCGTGTCCTGCTGCGACTATGCCTTCAGCCTCGGCCTGATCGTCAACGCCGGACACGGCCTGCATTACGACAATGTCCAGGCAATTGCCGAAATCGAATCCATTACTGAACTGACGATCGGTCACAGTCTCATTGCGCGCGCCCTGTATTGGGGACTGCCCACCGCAGTGAGCAAGATGAAGCGCCTGATGGTCGAGGCCAGGCACCGCTGAGGTGTGCAGGTTCGCCAGGACTGGCACGCGTGCCAGCGTATCACCACCCTTGTACGAGGCAACGGCCCGTTGCGGCGCAGACAGATGATTGCCGGCATCGGGGTGGATATGGCGACGATCAGTCGTATCGAGAAGGTGCACCAGCGCTTCGGCGAACGTTTTGCACGCCGGTTCCTGCATGAGTCGGAGATGCCACGCTATCAGGAGCACGCCTGTCAGGCGAGATTTCTGGCCAAGCGTTTTGCTGTCAAGGAAGCAGCGGTCAAGGCTCTGGGCACGGGTGAACGCAAGGGTGTCCTGCTCAGGGATTTCTACCTGGCCCACGATTCACTGGGCAAGCCCCTGCTGCAGGTCTGCGGCACGGCACTGAGTCGGTGTACCAGGCAGGGGATTACAGGATTCTGGGTCAGTCTCAGCGACGAAGGCGACACGGTGATCGCCTTCGTGGTACTCGAACGTTCCTGAGTTACGCCACCACTGCTCCGCTATTTGAGTCGATAGGCACGTACGTAGTCGATGACCAGCGCTGCGGGCGAGTCTGTCGTGTCATCGGTAATACCCGTCCACACACCGCCCATGGCGAGATTCAGGATCATGTACATGTTCTGGCTGGCCACGTTTTCACCGATGATCCGGTAGCGAGGCTGCCGGTCGACATAGAACATCAATTCCTCCGGGCTCCAGGCAACACCGACGGTATGGAATCCTTCGGAAACGCCAGCAACATCCACCTCCCACTGGCCGGGTGAGCGAAGGTTTCCATCCGCATCCTGATAGTTGTAATTGTGGAAGATTCGCTCCGGACGAGCGCCGTCAAATTCCATGATGAACAGTTCCGGCTTGAGCCCCTCGAATTCCGAACTCAACATCCAGAATGCTGGCCATATACCCTTGCCGGTGGGAAGATCGACGCGCGCTTCCATGTACCCATAGGTGACATCAAAATGACCGGCGGTAGTCAACACGCCAGACAGCCAGGACTGCTCGTTTGCTTTAGCCCGCAGGTTCTCGGGTGTTCTGATGGCGCTGATGGTCAGTTGTTCACCGTCGAACGAAAAGGGGTTGTAGCCGAAATCAGGTTCATTCTGCACATCCACGTAATACTGCTGTTGATCGTAGATAACCAGATCCGGTCCCCAGTCGAGTGCCGTATTCCATTTCACCGGATCGATGGAGGTTCCCCTGAAATCATCCGAGAACACCAGTTCATACTGCCCAAGGTCGATTGCATCCGGGGTCTGCTCGCTCTCATTGCCGCCATTCGTGTCACCCGTCGTGCCACCGGTGCCGGAATCGGTACCCGTGTCTGCGCCCGTGTCCGTACCTGCATCCGTACCTGCGTCGGTACCTGCACCGGAGTCACCGGAGGTGTCACCACCCGTGTTGGTGGAGGTATCCGTGCCGGCACCCGTACTGCTTCCACCATCGGTTTCTCCCCCACTGTCGCCCGCACCGGGATTGGCCGGAGCGACACCGGGCTCCTGCGCCGCAGCCTGACGGGCATCGTCGAGTTCACGTTGCTGTAATTCGATCAGGTCACTTTCACCGCAACCCACCAGTGTCAATATCAATGCGAGTGCCAAGGTTTTCATAAAAACTGTCTGTTGTCTGTTCATGTTGCGCACCCGGGTTCAGTAATAGAAACGTACGCCGATGCCGAGCAGATCGTTATCGCCGACTTCAAATCGTGTTACGAGATCCAGTTGCCTGGTCATGTGGAAATAGCCACCGCCGAACAACATGGCGTCACCTTCGAAGAAACTGCTGTAACCAACTCCCGCCTTCAATTCGAACTGGCTGTTGATGACCACACGTGACGAAGCACCGAGAAAAATACCGGTATCGTTGAAATCCACTGCCAGTGCCGGTGACGTGTCATCGACCAGTTCAAAGTTGCCGTACTCCACACCGGCCAGCAGCACCACGGTAAAGCGATCGGCACTCGCCGGTGTCAGGTAATAACCTCCACCAGCCATCAGCTCCTGATAGTTTCCCGTCACACCGATCCGTCCGATATAGTGAAACCTGGAATGACTGGAGCCGCTACCTTCCAGCATCATGCCGGTGCCACCGACGTCATAACTGACCGGCAACGCTTCCAGATAGTCGAAGTTTCTCGAGCTGGCACGAACTTCCGCAGGCAGACGCAGCGCCGACATGAAGTTGACGCCACCGGCCCCCTGCTCGCTGTCCGCATCTGCGGCGGTGTCGGATGACGGCTTGACTTGACGCGCGGCCTCGACAACTGCCTGCTGACGCTGTTCCTTGTGCATCAGGCTGTCGGCCAGAGCCTTCCTTTGGGCAAATTCTTTCTCGTTGGCCAGTTGACGGGCTTGCGCCTCATTGTCGGATTCAGCTATCTGCCTGTCGGTTGCCTGTGCGTTGCTTGCCTCGGACTGCTCACTCCGAGAGGCTGACTGTGCCGCCTCTGCAGCCGCTTTATTGGCGGACTGGATTTGCAGACGACGCTGCTGTTCGAGTTTCAGTGCTTCAGCGTCCGCCAGTTTGCCTGCCCTGACCGTTGCTGCTTTGCGCTCTTGCAGTCGCTTGCGTTCAGCCGCAATCCTGCGTGAGGTCGCACGGGCGTCGATTTGCCTGCTATCCAGCGAGCGGGCATTGCCGGCTGACTGGTCTGTCCGTGCAGTGTCACTGGCGGCCACTGGCCTGTCATTCTCCACAGGTCGCTCTGCAGGCCTGGCCTTCCTGATAACCGGTTGCGAGCGGTAGAGATCTGCCGGATCGATGGAGCCATCATCCCGGAGAAAGACCTGGTCATCCAGGATGATCCGCGATCCGGCCGCGCCTCCGTATGCGAGCATGTCATCACGCGCCTGCAGGTATCGCTGACCGTCGATGATTACGCTCTTGCCGGTGAAATTCTCGGGCGGAAAAACCTTGGCGGGCGTGCGGCCTGCAGTAGACGCTGAACTGATGACAGTAGCCTTGAGCGTCTTTTTCCGGTTGGCCGATGCATCGTCCGGTACTTCCACGGACATTGAGGATACGACTGGTTTGTCAAGCAATCCGGTCCTGTTTTTCGTCGTCTGCGCGGCGGCTGTGATTCTTTGTGCATCTCCTTCGCCGGTCTCTGCCGGCTCTGCCGCTGCCGGACGTCCGGGACGCTTGTACGCAAGGTCCAGAGCCCACCGGGGACCACGGGCCTGACAACTGCCAGAGCCTGTAATCCTGCCATCCATCGAACCCGCACAATCAGCTGTCGGCGACTCGATTCCCGGTACGAACGGACCGTGCCCGCACTGTGGATCCGCATAGACCGGATAGTTGAACAGCCCCTGGGACAAGCTCAGACCAGGGCCTTCACCTACACGGTCGCAGACCTGGCTGACAGTTTGTCCGCCGACGGGAGTGGCGACGATCGAGGTGCGTAGACTGGCCGGAATTTCGCCTACGCAGAAGCACTGTCCATCTGCGGAATAGCTGCCATTCCAGTCGGCAGCGTGAACCAACAGTGGCGTCATGGAAGAACAGGCCATCAAGGCCAGTGCCGTTTTCGTGAAATGAGGCCGCATGAGAGCGTTTCCAAAATCTGAGTACAGCGGAAAGTTGAATCAGGAAGCATGCCAGCCACGGCAATCAGACCCACGTCCAATTCCTGTTTACGCGGATCAAGCGACCTGCCTGCTTTCCGATACACCCTCAAGGGCTTGTATGCCTGTTTGCTGCACGTCAAGCGTCACCGCTATCAATCACGCGTTATGTGTGCGCTATCTCACGCTTTTGAAGCCATCTGGACTCAACAATGAACATCTCGGAACACAGACTTACACACAAGATGAAACATCGCTCTTCGCTTGTTGCGGTCCATGTCACATTACTGGCAATTCTCACTGCGTGTTCTGATTCACAAAACACGTCCAACGATACGGTTTCCCCGGAATCACAGTCCGGCTCCCGCCCATCGGTGAGCGCAGCACAGCTGTCAAACGATACGGTCAACACCGTCAGCTTCGCACAGGCAGTGGCAGCGGGTGCTGTCGAATCTCCAGCGGGCAACGCAGGCGACACACCCGCCGTCGGTGCTGCTACGCCCGGTCAGGACAATGGCCAGCAAGCTGTCAATCCGCTGGCGACGGTCAGCCCGGTTGCCGAAGCCACCGATACCACCAGCTCCGCTATCGTCACTGTGTCATCGACTGGCTCTGTCGAGCTTGAGAGTATTCCGGTGGGTACCGCCTCACCGGTCAATCCGGACAATTCCGGCAACCAGGTAGCTGGTAACAACGGAACTTCCGGAAGTAACCAGTCTACTGGTGCTGAACCAAGCACGGGGAGTACGGGCGAACAGGCAGCCCAGGCCAGTGCAAGTCAGGGCAATTCCACAACCTCGGGCAGCAGTTCCGCCCAGTTCGAATCGCACACTTCCCCCGGATTCAAAGGCGAGGTACTGGACGACTCCATACGCATCAGCTGGCAAGCGGATCCGGATGCTCGCGGATACAACGTCTACAAACAAGCCAAATACATCACGACGGTATTCGCTACCGAATACATTGATACCGATGTCTATGATCGCGACTACTACTATGAGATACAGGCATTCGACTACTCGGATAAGCTCTACTACATCGCGACCGGGTTGACTGTGTCGGCACGTACGCTTGGCAGGACCGACCCTGATGCGCCGGCGCCCAATTCTGACCTGCTGAAAGACTACGAGCTCATTTTCGCCGACGAATTCAACGGTAACGCCCTGGACACCAGCAAGTGGAACACAGCCTACCTGTGGGGGCCTGACCTGGTCATCAACAGTGAAGAACAGTATTATGTGGACATCATCAACGAACCAGATTTCGGATTCAACCCGTTTACCTTCGACGGCAATCATCTGACCATCAACTCGATCAAGACGCCTCCGGCACTGGCTGCCAAAGCGCGCAACCAGCCCTATCTGTCAGGTGTGATCACCAGCTACGATGCGCTGAAATTCACCTACGGTTATGTGGAGACTCGAGCCAAGGTAACCTATGGCCGAGGATACTGGCCTGCCTTCTGGCTGCTGAACGCCTTCTACGTGGACGACAAGCCGGAAATCGACATCATGGAATTCATCGGTGATGATCAGGACGTGGTCTACCACACCTATCACTACTACGATGCCGAAGGCAATCTGCGCTCAACCAAATCGCAGCCGACACCCGGAATAGACTACACGGCAGATTTTCATACCTACGCAGCCGAGTGGAAACCCGGAACCATCATCTACTTCGTGGATGGAATCGAGGTACATCGGGTCACCGACCCGAAAGTATCCCGGCAGGACATGTATGTCATTGCCAATACGGCCCTGGGCGGCTGGTGGGCCGGATCTCCGGATGCCCTTACACCATTCCCGGGCAAATACACCATCGACTACATTCGCGTCTATCAGAGAACCACACCGTTTGATGACGTCCTGCTCAATGACGGGATCACCAACGTTCCTTACGCGGATGATATACCCGGACAGGCTGCTCCCAATCACCGACCCACACCGGAACAATGGCCGGAAGGCTATCCGGATGGACGTTGAGACTGAGGCTCAGCTGACGGAGAAGGGGGCCCTGGTGACCTTGAATGTACTGAGCATGACGCCAAATGCCGTGGACATGATTGCTTCACGTTCAGGTTCACCGATGGCATACAGGCCAACTGTATACCCAAGCCCGGAAAATTCGGCCTGATAGATCACCAGATCCACATCTGTCAGGCCGCTACTGGCTTCATCGACCTCGAGACGATCGTACCAGGCAGATCGGCCGTCGATGGTGACTGGCTGGCGCTGGAGTCCGTCACTGTAAAACAGTCCTGATGCGTTTCCAGGCAGGATTTCAATCAGTATGTAATCGGCAAACCGATCGTCCCGGTTCTGCTGCACAGACTCGAAACCGACTGCATAGCCGGGTTCGAGCAATTCCAGCGACATACTGGCGGCAGCACCCTCCTGTGTATCGTCGATGACAGCCCTGGCTGACTGAGGGTCACGCTCAGGTTCGGCAGTGACGATCTTGCGCCAGCCTGTCGGTATGGCGACGCTGAAACCGTAATCCGGGTCTTCGTAAGCTTCGATATCGAGCAACAGTTCGACGCTTCGGCCGTGCTTGCCTTCCTGGCTGGCCAAAGGCCCACCGAACACGCTGAAACCTTCCTGTCTGGTTTCATCCGAGATTCTGGCACCTGGTTCGCTGATCGTATTCGGCTCCACAATCAGTGCAAACCCCGCCACTGCACAGGCAACTAAAACCGGGAACAGGACGTAGCTTTGCATGACGCTATCATGCCGAAAACATTCCGGAGATTCCGAGAGCGAGGACTCAGAAAGACAATCCAGGTTGAACAGAAGGTGTTGAGATGGGTGGTATTTCGCAGGCATCCCCCGTTCCATCTCCGTCGGTATCGGCCTGTGTCGGATTGGCAACGTCAGGGCAGTTGTC
>JABDKN010000082.1 GCA_013002205.1 Granulosicoccus sp. | reverse complement strand
GTCGTTTGCGGTATAGCGCCCTGTCGCCACCCAGCTGGCGCACAGCATTGTAGACATCATCGCCGTCACGCTGGAAACCGCCGGAAAGGATGTCGACCCCTCTGGCGTCCATGCTGGCAACGAACGGCTCAAAGGCCTTTTCGACCCGATCGAAATACGTAGGTATGGCCGTCTCCGGCCAGACGACCAGATCGATGTCATCCAGCCCTGCCTGCAGGGTCATTGCAGTATACTGCCGCATCGCACCTTCCAGACGCTCTCGGGAGAATTTCATCTCCTGTGCAATGTTGGCCTGCACCAGTCGAACGTCAAGAGGTTCGCCGTCGGGTGTTGAGTAGGAGAGACTACCCGCAGCCCACGCACTTAGAGCCACGACAGTGACGGAGGCCATCGAAACAGCCCGCTGCTTCATGCTGCCGCGCAATAATACAAGCATGGCACAACTGGTGAAGACAATCAGGAAACTGATACCGTAGACACCGATCAATGGTGCGAAGTCGCCCAGCGGCCCCGAGCTCTGGCTGTAGCCCAGCAGGATCCACGGGAAGCCGTCCATCAGCTTGCCACGCAGCAGCTCACTCAGCACCCACAGGGATGCAAACAGCAGCGCATTCATGTTGCTGGCGCCGGCGCCTCGCCAGCGTGCCCAGAACCAGCAGCACAGAGCCGGGAACAGGGTCATGACCAGTACGAACACCAACGTCAACGCAGCCGCCAGCGGCGCAATTGCCGCGCCGAACAGGTGCAGGCTGAAATAGACCCAGTGAACGCCAATGCCAAAGTAACCAAGACCAAACAGCCAGCCCAGCCAGAACGACTGTCGCGGCGAGGCCCCTTGCACCAGTGCGTACAGGATCGACACACTCAGCAGAGCCAGTGCCCACCAGTGGGTCGGGGCAAACGACAGTGGCAGAATCAGTCCGCTGCAGATAGCCAGCGTGTATGCAAGCCATCGAGGTAACACAGACATACTCGCTTCTGATCTATTCAGGGACGGGTGGAGTTACCTGCAGGAGTTCCAGGCGACGGGAGTCGGCAGAGAGCACGCGAAACTTGCAGCCCTCGATAATGGCATTCTCGCCCACCTTGGGCACATGCCCGATGTGCTGCATCAGCAGTCCGCCAATGGTGTCGAAATCCTCGTCACTGAAGTCAGTTCCCAGCGCCTGGTTGAATTCATCGATCGGTGTCAATGCACGCACCGAGAAACGCCCATCGCCGTGATCACGAATAGCCACATCGTCTTCTTCGGTGTCGTGTTCATCATCGATCTCCCCGACGATCTCTTCCAGCACGTCCTCGATCGTGACCAGGCCGTCGACTCCGCCATATTCATCCAGCACGATGGCCATGTGGTTGCGCGCCGCCCTGAACTCCTTGAGCAGAACGTTCAGGCGTTTGGTCTCCGGGGTGAACGTCGGTTTGCGCATGATATCGTCCAGGCGAAAGGGCTGTTCCGAGCCACTGCCGGAAAAACGCAGCAGATCCTTGGCCAGAACCACACCGACGACATTGTCCTTATCCTCGTTGATAACGGGAAAGCGCGAGTGACCCGATTCGATGACCACGTCGTGAATTTCCTTCAGGGTGGCGTCGTAATCGACCACGACCATCTGGCCGCGCGGGATCATAATGTCCCGGACGCGCATTTCAACCACCTGGAAAACACCTTCGACCATCTGCAGAGTGTCTGCGTCGAAGATCTCACGGGCTTGCGCATCGCGCAGCAATTCCAGTAACTCACCGCGGTCTCGCGGCTCACCACCTATGGCGTGAACCAGCCGATCCATGAGAGATCGTCCAGCACTTCCGTCCTGAGTTTCGTCACTCATTGCCTATTCACTGCGGTTTGTCACCGCGTAGGGATCGGGAATTCCCAGCACGGATAATATCCGAATTTCCTGGTCTTCCATCATCTGTGCCTCCTGCACCCGTTCGTGATCATACCCACACAGGTGCAGGGTGCCATGGACCAGCATGTGTGCCCAGTGATGCCGTAATGGCTTGCCCTGCTCGGCAGCCTCTTGCGCGATCACCTGCGGGCACAGGACCAGATCACCCAGAACCAGCAGATTACCTGATGAGCGATCCTCCGAGGCCTCGCTCTCGGCAACCATCACCGGTAGTTCCGCGGCAAAGCTCAGAACGTTGGTTGGCTTATCCTGCCCCCTGTACCGGTTGTTCAGTGCGCGCATGGCGGCGGATTCGAGCCATTGCAGCGACACCTCCACATCCGACACCGATGCCAGATCGAGCGCCGACGGCGCCAGCAGAGCTTCCCGGCAACAGGTCTGTATGAGAGCCTCGGACACGCCGTCCGGCAATGCCTCGGGTGGCAGATTCAGCAGCGCGAGCAGTCGCGGCGATACCCTCTGTTCCACGGTGGACTGGCCATGTGCACCGACTGCCACCGACCCTGCGAGCGGCTTTTCGCACGCGTCAAACGAGTCAGACAGCATCGTCGCTCTCTACCGCATCATAGGCTGCCACGATGCGTTGCACCAGCGGATGCCGAACCACGTCGGAGGCCGTGAACTCGCAGAACCCCAGTCCTTCGACACCGTGTAGAACCTGTTGCACGTGCTTGAGTCCGGACAGCTGGTGCTTGGGCAGATCTACCTGGGAGACGTCACCGGTAACAATCGCCTTGGAGCCAAACCCGATTCGTGTCAGGAACATCTTCATCTGCTCAACGGTGGTGTTCTGTGCTTCATCCATGATGATGCAGGAATGATTCAGCGTCCGTCCGCGCATGTAGGCCAGCGGCGCTATCTCGATGACATTGCGTTCAACCAGCTTGCCGACACGCTCGATGCCGAGAAACTCATACAGTGCATCATATATCGGCCTCAGGTAGGGATCGACTTTCTGCATCATGTCGCCGGGCAGGAACCCGAGCCGCTCACCAGCCTCGACCGCAGGTCGCACCAGCACCAGCCGCTGGACCTGGTCGGATTCCAGTGCCTCCACCGCGCAGGCCACCGCCAGAAACGTCTTGCCGGTTCCGGCCGGACCGATTCCGAAGGTCAAGTCGCGCTCCTTGACGCTCCTGACGTACTCCATCTGTCGTGGACCGCGGCACTGTATGGTCGATCGCCGGGTCTTGATGAGGGTGCCGTTGCGTGGCGCGTCGGCGGACTCCTGCATCTCGGCCAGTCCCGACTCCTGCAGGGAAAGATGCACGTCTTCGGCGGCCAGCGATTCGTTTTCGGTCATGGCATAGAGATGGTCGATCAGCGCCCGTGCGCTGCCTGCGGAAGTGGATTCGCCCTCGACGGAAAACTGGTCTCCGCGATTGCTGATCGAAACGTCCAGGCGTTTCTCGATCTGCTTCAGGTGTTCATCGAACTGCCCGCACAGGCGAGCCAGTCTGTCATTGTCTGCTGGCGCGACACGAAACTCTAGTCTTGACATGCAGCTACCGACAAGTCGGCCACATCCACGAGCTCCCCCCGCAGGGAGTTGGGCAGTGCATGGGTGATCCTGACGTCGGCAAACTGCCCGATCAGGCCTGCATCGCCAGCAAAGTTGACGACGCGATTGTTTTCCGTGCGGCCGCTGATCTCATTTGGATCCTTGCGCGCAGGACGATCTACCAGCACACGCTGTACTGTGCCAACCATGGCCTGGCTGATGGTGGCAGCCTGACGTGTTATCAGTGCCTGCAGACGGGCCAGACGGTCTTTCTTGACGGCCATCGGGGTGTCATCGAGCAGTGACGCCGCCGGAGTACCAGGTCGCGCACTGTATATGAAGCTGAAGGAATGATCGAAGCCGAGCGTCTCGATAAGCTGCAGGGTGTCAGCAAAATCCTGGTCCGTTTCACCCGGAAATCCGACGATGAAGTCGGACGATAGCGTCAGGCCCGGTCTGGCCTGCATCAACTTGCGAATTCTCGATTTGTATTCCAGCACGGTGTGCCCTCGTTTCATGGCCGCGAGAATGCGATCCGACCCACTCTGCACTGGCAGATGCAGGAAGCTGACCAGCTCTGGCACCGTGGCATAGGCATCGATCAGCGAATCACTGAACTCATTCGGGTGCGAGGTGGTGAAGCGAATTCGCTCGACACCGTCGACAGCCGCAACATAGCGCACCAGCAATGCAAGATCGGCTGTGCCACCTTCATGCATGGGTCCCCGGTACGCATTCACGTTCTGGCCCAACAGGTGAATTTCACGAACACCCTGCTCTGCCAGCGCCATGACCTCATCGATGACATCGTCCAGTGGCCGGCTGATTTCCTCACCACGTGTGTAGGGCACCACACAGAAACTGCAGTACTTGCTGCAGCCCTCGATGATGGATACATAGGCGGAAGGACCATCTGCCTTCGGCTGCGGCAAACAGTCGAATTTCTCGATCTCGGGAAAACTGATGTCCACCACAGAGACCCTATCCGCCTGGCTGCGCCGCAGCAACTGTGGAAGCCGATGCAGCGTCTGTGGGCCGAACACCACATCCACGTACGGTGCGCGCTGGTTGATCGCCTCTCCTTCCTGACTGGCCACACAGCCACCCACGCCGATGATGACACCCTCCCTGGCTTCCTTCAATGGACGCCAGCGACCCAGTTCGGAGAACACTTTCTCCTGCGCTTTTTCACGGATCGAGCAGGTGTTGAGCAACAGGATATCGGCTTCGGCAGGATCGGCTGTTGCCTCGACCGGACCCTCTGCGGCCAGCACATCGAGCATCTTGGCCGAGTCGTATTCGTTCATCTGACAACCGTGTGTCTTGATGAATACCTTTCTTGTCATATATAGGTAGAGGGCACGCTAAAACGCAAAAGTATACGCTGATGAATTTTCCACGGTGACAACGGATCGTGCACAACTCCGCGCCTGGGACTGCCAGACCCCGGAATCATGTAATATAATACATTAATCAGGCATCCACCTCGCATCGTCCCGGCAAGGCAAACGGATCCACCGGATCAAGCCTGAACCAGCTTCTTGCCGTGGCCAGGTTGCCCCGCCGGATTTCGTAGTGCAAGTGCACCGAACTGGTACTGTTGCCCGTCTTGCCCATGATTCCCAGTGGCTGACCACGCGTGACGCGCACCCCCTTTGCCAGACCCGGTTCTGTCCGATCCAGGTGGGCATAACCGGTGTACACGCCGGATCCGTGATCGATCACGATCCAGTGTCCGAAGTCCTGCTGACGGAAACCGAATTCGACCACTGTGCCGGCAGCTGCGGCCACCACCGCCGACGCTGGCCTGGATTGATAGTCGACCCCTTTGTGCAGGCGCGGCCTGGGCCCGTACCCCGATGTCAGGCAGGCGCCAGGCGCAGGCGCAACGAGTACTGAGACGCCGTTCAGACAGCCCAGAGCGCTGCGCCTGAGAACCCGCCGCCGCTCGTTGGCGGGCGGGTTGCTGACCTGGGTCTTGCAGATCATCAGCTGCAGCGGCAGGCTCTCCGCCAAATACGGACTTGCAACCACGTTGCCCAATGCCGATTCAGCGGACGCCCCGGCACGGCTCGGCACGCCACCTGCCTCGTGCTCGGCAACCGAGGCACAGCCCGCGAGCATCATGAGCAGACTCAGCCGGATCCAGTGTCGATGACTGGCGGGGGGCTTGAATACCGCAGTCAGTGCCCGTTCGCTGCACTGGTGCGTAATCTTCATGAGCGGGTCTCCAGAAAATGACTATTCGGTCACGTTACGAATCTACCCGCCGAGGTCATCAATCCCAATTGCCCATTTGGACTAACGTAAACGTCGTCCATCATCACCGACTCAGTCGAACACCGGCATTATTAAAGTTTAAATAAATACAAAAGCAGGCATGAAGCATGCAAACTTGCCGATACACTGCTGTATAAACTTTTATAGCACTCAATATGCCGCCATCTCGTGTCAATCGACAGACAGTCACTGAGCTGAATGCCTTGCGTCGACGTGCAGTGGAGCTGCGTGAGGCCGGGCACACGCTGGCTGAAACGCAGGTTGAAGTCGGCCTGAGTCCGCCGACCATCATCGCCGCCGTCAAGGCCTTCAAGTCCGGTGGCTGGCGTGCGGTCGATGTGGGTCCGCGAGGCAGACCCCGTCTGGATTCGCAGAAGGCCGGCATGCAGGCCCTCAAGCAGCAGCTGATCAGCGCCAGTTGCCTGCGGGCCGGCACATCCGCCAACACCCGGTTACTGTGGAACAGTGAACGAGCGGAGCGGTGGATCCATGACCAGGGACAGCAGGCCAGCCGCTCCACGATACTTTCCTGGCTTCACCAATGGACTCTGCAGCCACCCAGCCGATACCGGCAGATGCGCAAGGTTTCCGCTGGTGAACCGGACTCTGCGATCTGGCTGAAACGTCATGAACAGTTCGCTCGTCGCGCCCGGCGTCGGGGCAAAACCGTGTACTGGGTTGCCAGCCGACGCATCGATGACAGCTGCCATCAACTGTTCGCGCACGATCTGCGCGCCCGAGCCCAGTGGTGCGTAACCCTGGCTGCACCGGGTGCAGAGGACTATCTGCGCTTCTTCCAGGCTCTGGCCGGCGAACACAAAGGCGGCATCGCCGTGGTACTGCCCGGCGCGCATCTTGCGCGCGACCCGTTACTGGCTGCATGGCTGGCGCACAGCCATAGCGATCACCTGATCATCGGCAATCCGGCAGATGCAGGCGTTGCCCGTCTGCCCGAGAAGAAAGCACACGTCCGTAAACGAATCGATTCCAACAAATCCAATGACACCATGAACCCTTCAACAAATACAGCGATGGCCACACCGCCCGAGGCACCGGCCATCATCAACAGGCCTCTCACGCTCACCCACCTGCAACGCCTGGAAGCCGAGAGCATCCACATCATGCGTGAGGTGGTGGCAGAGGCGGACAAACCGGTCATGCTCTACTCGATAGGCAAGGACAGTGCGGTGATGCTGCACCTGGCCCGCAAGGCATTCTTCCCTGCTGTACCACCGTTTCCACTGCTGCACGTGGACACCGGCTGGAAGTTCAGGGCGATGTACGAATTCCGCGATTCCATCGTCAAGGAGTACGGTATGGAACTGCTGACCCATATCAACCCTGAAGGCCTGGCGCAGAAGGTCAACCCCTTTACTCACGGCTCTGCCCTGCACACCGACATCATGAAGACACAGGGACTGAAACAGGCACTCGATGAGCATGGCTTCGACATCGCTTTCGGTGGTGCCCGGCGGGACGAGGAAAAATCACGAGCAAAGGAGCGGGTATTTTCGTTTCGCAGTGCACAGCATCGCTGGGACGCGAAGAATCAGCGACCGGAACTGTGGAGTCTGTACAACGCGCGCAAGCAACGCGATGAATCCATCCGCGTGTTTCCCATCTCCAACTGGACGGAGCTGGACATCTGGCAGTACATCCACCGCGAAAACATCCCGATCGTACCGTTGTACCTGGCAGCCGAACGGCCGGTGGTGACGCGCGATGGCACTCTGCTGATGGTGGATGATGATCGAATGCCCATGAAAGAGGGCGAAGTGCCCGAGATGCGCAGTGTGCGCTTTCGCACACTGGGTTGCTATCCGTTGACCGGTGCTGTGGAGTCCACCGCCAGCACACTTGAAGAAATCATCCAGGAGATGCTGCTGACGCGCACCTCCGAACGCCAGGGCCGCATGATCGATCATGATTCAGCCGCCTCCATGGAAAAGAAAAAGCAAGAGGGCTACTTCTGATGCAAGCTGAATCAAATGCGCTGATCGCCAGCGATATCAGTGCCTACCTGGACCGGCACGAACACAAGAGCCTGCTGCGTTTCATTACCTGTGGCAGCGTGGATGATGGCAAGAGTACGCTGATCGGTCGATTGCTGTACGAGTCGAAAACCCTGTTTGAAGATCAGCTGGAGACGGTTTCATCGGACTCGAAAAAATGGGGCACACAGGGCAAGAACATAGACTTTGCATTGCTGGTGGATGGGCTTGCGGCAGAACGTGAGCAAGGTATCACCATCGATGTCGCCTACCGCTTCTTTTCCACCGACAGTCGCAAATTCATCGTAGCCGACACACCCGGTCATGAGCAGTACACACGCAATATGGTCACCGGAGCCTCGACAGCTGACGTGGCCGTCATACTGTGTGACGCACGCGCCGGGCTATTGACCCAGACACGTCGCCACAGCTATCTCGTCTCGCTGCTGGGCATTCGCAACGTCGTGCTGGCGGTCAACAAGATGGATCTGATGGACTACGACGAGAGTGTCTTCGACAGCATCACCGATGACTATGCCAGGTTCGCAAAGGAGCTGGATATCGAGAAGATCACCGCCATCCCGATGTCTGCTCTGGCCGGTGACAACATCACCGAACCGAGTGACAACATGCCCTGGTATCACGGCACTACCCTGCTGTCCTGGCTGGAGACGGTAAAGATCGACAACGAGCGCCGTCAGCAGGGAGCGTTTCGCATGCCCGTGCAGTGGGTGAATCGACCGTCCCTGGACTTTCGTGGCTACGCCGGCACCATCGCCGGTGGCCGGATTGCGCCCGGTGATCCCGTGCGCATCCAACCTTCCGGTCGCATGACCCAGGTTGCGCGCATCGTGACCATGGACGGTGATCTGGACGAGGCTGTGAGCGGTCAGTCGGTCACGTTGACCCTCACCGATGAAGTGGATGCCTCGCGCGGCGATGTCATTTCCGCAGGCGATGCACCGGCCAGTGTTGCCGATCAGTTCGAGACCACCATCGTGTGGATGCACGATGAGCCCTTGCTCGCCGGACGTCCCTATCTGATGAAGATGGGCACGCGCACTGTCAACGCGACGATCACGACGATCAAGCACCAGGTGAACGTCAACACCCTCGAGGAAAGCGCTGCAACCCGGCTTGAGCTCAACGCCATCGGTGTCTGCAATATCAGCACCGATCAGCCACTGGCCTTCGACGCCTATAAGACCAATCGGGATATGGGCGGGTTCATACTGATCGACAGGATGAACAATGCCACGGTCGGGGCAGGCATGCTGCACTTCTCCCTGCGGCGCGCAGACAACATTCATCTACAGGCCGTGGATGTCGACAAGGCCGTACGCGCAGGATTGAAGGGCCAGAAACCCGCGGTCGTCTGGTTCACAGGATTATCAGGGGCGGGTAAGTCGACCGTGGCAAATCAGGTGGAAAAGCAACTGGCTGCCAAGGGACACCATACCTATCTGCTTGACGGGGACAACGTTCGTCATGGCCTCAACCGCGACCTGGGATTCACCGACGCCGACCGGGTCGAGAACATCCGCCGGATCGGTGAGGTTGCCAGCCTGATGGTGGATTCCGGACTCATCGTATTGACCGCCTTCATCTCGCCGTTCCGATCCGAACGCGCACTGGCACGATCGCTGGTCGCCGAGGACGAATTCATAGAAGTTCATGTGGACACGCCACTGAGTATCGCGGAAGAGCGTGATCCCAAGGGACTCTATAAGAAGGCCCGCCGCGGCGAACTGGCAAACTTTACTGGAATAGATTCACCTTACCAGCCACCTGAACGACCGGAAATCCTGATAGACACATCATCACTGAGTGCTGAACAGGCCGCTGAGCGCGTCATAGCCGAGCTGCGTCGGCGTGGCATCCTGTCACCACCCGAATAGTAATCGGCAGGCCCGGCATGCGGCGCATCGTGTTCACGAAAATCGTGCTTGGTGGATTGTGCTTGGTGGATTCTGCTTGGTGGATTGTGCTTGGAGGGTTGTGCTTGGAGGGCCATGCTTGGAGGGTTGTGCTGGGCCTGTGCTTCGCCAGGCATTGACCTGACGGATCTGTCACGTCAGATTGGAACAGAACGTGGCGACAGTCTGTCGCCACGCCTATGTCTGCCGCTCACGCCGCGTGCTTGTGAGAATCGACCACATCGTCTATCGACGGGCGACCATAGCGGACCGCATTCTCGATACCGTTGCGGTTCACGCCGAGCTCGGCCAGCTCCCGATCCGAATAGGATTTCAGCTCGGCGATGGCATGCCGGACCTCACTATCCCGGGGAGCAGGCGTCTGAAACGCTACATCGCCAGGCAGTGCAGCGTCGCTGACGAGTGCCTGGTCCAAACGCCAGGGCCAGTCATTCACACCGTTCATCAGCAGCTCTCTGGAGAAACCGGAATCCTCCAGTTGACGATCACTCAGGCG
>JABDKN010000276.1 GCA_013002205.1 Granulosicoccus sp. | reverse complement strand
GCGGCTCGATCCCCCTCCACTTCCATGGACAGGATGCCGCCCGGCAGTTTCTGCTGGCGCCTGGCCAGATCGGCATCGGGGTGCGACGCCAGCCCCGGGTAGTAGACATGGCGAATGGCAGGGTGGTTATCAAGATAGGCTGCCAGCTCACCGGCATTGGCCGAATGCTGGTGCATTCTGAGACTCAGTGTTTCCAGTCCCTTGATGAACACCCAGGCGTTGAACGGACTCATGCATGGCCCTGCACTGCGCATGAACGAGGTCAAGGTGTCGATCAGCGCCTGTGAGCCGACGACGGCTCCTCCCACACAACGACCCTGGCCATCGAGGTACTTGGTGGCCGAGTGGATGACGATGTCGGCCCCCAACGCAAGAGGCTTCTGTAACACCGGTGTACAGAAACAGTTGTCCACTACCAGCTGCGCACCATGTGAATGGGCCAGATCGGCGAAGGCCCTGATGTCGGCGAGTTCGATCAGTGGATTGGTGGGAGTCTCCAGAAACAGCAGCTTCGTATTGTCATTGACCAGTGCCGCCCAATTGTCGACACTCAGGCCGTCGGCCCAGTGCACGGTGATACCGTAACGTGGCAGAAAGTTCTTGAACAGGTTGACCGTACTGCCGAACATATTGCGCGTGGCCACGATCTCGTCGCCCTGTTGCAGCGTGCCCAGCAACAGCGTGGCCGTGGCTGCCATACCGGAGGCCGTACCGATGCAGGCCTCCCCACCTTCCATCGCTGCCAGGCGTTGCTCGAAAATCTGCACTGTGGGATTGGTAAAGCGGGAATAGATGGGCCCGGGTTTCTCTCCACTGAAACGGGCGGCAGCCTCTGCAGCACTACTGAACACGAAGCTGGAGGTGGTCATGATGGGTTCACCATGCTCACCGAAGTGCGAGCGCTCGAATCCACTGCGAACTGCCAGCGTATCGTCGGCCCAGAGCCTGTCGTCGTTCTCGGGTTCCTGGAGGTTATCTTTACTCAACGGAATCTGGCCTGATGTGTGGTTTCGTTATACTACTGCATCTGCATTGTTACCGATGAAACGCCTTTGCCATTGTTCAGGACCAAGCCGCTCACACTGACTCTGGCGCTTCTGGCGACGTTCCATTACCAGCCGGGTATTGCCGAGACCCATCTGCCCATAGAGCGCCTGTCACTGCAGCGGTGCCAGGTCGAACTGGATGCTGCTGTTGCGCTGCTGAGTAATGAGACGGCTCGTAACATAGCTGTCGAGCGTGCCACTGGTGCAGGTTCTGCAGAGCTGAACCGGGCGGCCATGGACTCGCGGCTGGCCGAGCTTGAATCCCGCTGTCCGCCGATGCCCCAGCTGGCACATAATCGCGGGGTACTGGCCGCCAGGGCCAGTGACTGGCCTGACGCCATCGACCATTTCGAACGCTCTCTGCAGCAGGACCGGCGAGCCGCACAGACCTTCGGGCACCTGCGGCAGATCTTTGAACATCGGGCAGCAAAAGCCTATGCCAGTGCGCTGGGCACACCCATCGACCTTCCACCACCGCTGTTCGAATGGCAATCCTCGTCGATCGAAAACGCCGAGAGACGTGCAGCCGCCCAAGCGGATAACCCGCTGCAGTCCATCAGTACGCTGGAATACGAGCTGTTTGCCTGGTGGCAGGCATTGCAGAATTCCATTGGCCTTGCCGAGCATTACGTCGACGATTTTTCCCCGGTAGCCATCCAGCTGTCCCGTGAATACTTTGCCAACCGGCAATGGGCCGATATGCATCGGGAGATTGCCTTCACGGCGAATGATGCAGTAGCGGTCATCAGCGATGCCTTTCACAATCGCACACTGTTGCTGTTGAGACTGGTCGGGCATCGCTGGAAAATCTACCAGGAAACTCGCCTGTGAGACTGATCACGGCGTTGTGCCTTGCCCTGTTCACCTCTGCTGCCTCACCCGCGCCCCACCAGGGGTTCGACTCCTCGCAGGCCCTGGATCAGCAGATGGCCGCCACGCTGCAGTCACTCAGCGCTGGCAATCTGGCGGAGGCGCGTATCCTGTCGCGGCAGATGGCGCTGCGCTTTCCCACCTCGGCGCTGGCCCAGCTACTCTCGGCAGAACTGGCGGCTACGGCTGCACACAGGGACGTGCTGGCGGCAGGCGCACAACCCATGAGCCAGACGCTCATGGCGCTGCTGCTCGAAGCGCGGGCACGCCTGCACGGTGGACCCGTGACACGCGGGGCGCAGTTGATGGATGAGCTGCCCAGTGAGATCATCCAGCTTGGCAAGGACGTCTCTGCCCTGCTGGTCGTCGATCTGGCAAACTCCACCCTGCACCACCTGGCGGTGAACGACGGATTTCCCACGCTGTTGCGACAACATTATGTCGGCAGTGGCAAAGCCGGATTCGGCAAGCGTGTGGAGGGAGACAACAAGACGCCTCTGGGCATCTACACCATCACCGGGCAGCGCTCGGATGCCTCACTGCCGGACCTGTATGGCTCAGGCGCCCTGACACTGGATTACCCCAATGCGCTTGATCGCCACCTGGGCCGGACCGGTTCGGGCATCTGGCTGCACGGCGTACCGCGGGATCAGCAAAGCCGACCTCCCCGATCCAGCGAGGGCTGCGTGACGATGTCCAACGACCACTTCACTTTGCTGCAGAACGGCTTGTCGATCGGCAAGGCATTACCGCAAGCTCGCTCAGGTTTGCCGGGCGGTCAACCACTGGTGGTACTGACCTATGCCACCCGCTGGCAGCTTGCCAGCGACAGAGAGGCGGAGCGCGAGTATTTCCAGAATCTGTTTGTCCGCTACCAGCAGGCCTGGCGGGAACGTGATGAGATCGACCTTCTTGCACTGTACGAGTCCACGACCGTGGCCAGAGACAGACTGGATCAGATCGAATTGCACGATGCGTCCAGTCCATCCCCCCTGGATGCGGTTAACCGGCAGGACATCAGCATTTTCCGCAATCCGTCGCTGCAGGTCGGAGATGCACGGCTGGATCGGCCTTTTGTCATCATGCGGGCGCAAATCGGACCGAAATATGCTAATCAACTCACACTTTACTGGGCGCAGGATAGTGACGGTGACTGGCAGGTGGTGACCGAACACTGGAATGTGTCTGAGCACTGAATGATGGTTAAAGTCTCATCGATTCATGCCGCTCACCAAGTAAGGGCAAAGACCTGTTTCCCGCCACCGGCCAGCGATCATCGTCACGGAACAACATGCTGTTCAGTAAACTCTTCAAAAGTGAGGACAAGGAACCTGAGCGGCGCCGGCGACGCCCTCAAGCGCCTCAGCGGGACCGTACGCAACGTACCCGCAAACATCATGAAAAGATCGATGTAAAAGACCTGCGCGTGGGCATGTTCGTGGTTGAACTGGACAAGCCATGGGAAGAGTCCAGCTTCATGTTCCAGGGACTTGAAATAAAATCCCCCGCCGATGTTCTGGCTGTCCAGAAAGAGTGCTCAACGGTCTGGGTCGACTACGATGAATTCAGTCTCCAGAAATCGCCCCCCGCAAACGGCCTGCCGACCAAAGGTGCCGGGTCCATGCTGGACAAGGGTGTCATGGTGGAGGACGAGATCGATGCCGCCACAGAAGTGCACAATCTGGCCAGCCAGACCATATCCACACTCTTTGAAGAGATTCGCCTGGGAGCCGAGATCGACGGCGGCAAGATCAAGCAGGCCGTCAATGGCTGTGTCGACAGCATACTCAGGAATCCGGATGCTTCCGTGTGGCTGACCCGCATCCAGGCCAAGCATGAAGCCACTGCCCAGCATTCGCTCAACGTGGCAGCCCTGAGTATCGTCATGGCCAAATCGATGGGCATGACGAATCGGGAAATGGAGGACATCGGGGTCTGCGGCATGTTGCACGACGTGGGCAAGACAAGTATCTCAACCGAGGTGCTGGAAAAACCGGGCCCGCTGGACGATGTCGAAATGGCCGAAATGCAGAAACACACACGCTATGGCCGCGACATACTCCTGTCCACCAAGAGTGTCATGTCAGGTGCCGCCGACGTTGCCCATTCACATCATGAGCGGCCCGATGGCCTGGGATACCCGCGAAAACTGACCGATGACGGTATTCCACTGTATGCGAAGATCGTGGCGATTGCAGAAGCCTACGATACGATGACCATCAATCAGCCGTATCGGGCGGCCTGTTCACCCTCGGATGCACTGCAGGAACTCTACGCCCAGCGCGGCAAGCAGTTCGATGAAGACCTGGTCATCCGCTTTATCGATTCAGTGGGCATCTTTCCCCCGGGCAGTATCGTGGAGATGCTCAATGGTGAAGTCGGTATCGTGTTATCCAATACCAGCGACAAGTTACGACCCCGGGTCATCATGATCCTCGACGCGATCGGTGAGCCGACCGCACAGCGTATCGTGGACCTGTCGCAGATGGATACTGACAACGAAGGCAATATCTACCAGATCAAGACGACCCATAGTGACGGTGCCTATGGCATCGACGTCGGTGACTTCCAGCGTGCAGGACTGCGCATGGGCTGATGCGCCCGCCGGCGCACTGGTATCGCGCCCTACAGAACGATCAGGTCATCCGCCGTATTCTGCAGCCGCTTGGCGTAGTCCGAACGCAGCTGCTCCAGCGCAACCAGATAGTCCTTGTCGACATCACCGGTAATGTAGTCGCCGGTAAAGCAACTGGTTTCGAACTGGTCGATAGGATGCTTGTCGTAGCGCACCGCTTCGATGAGATCCTCGATACTCTGGTAGACCAGCCAGTCGGCGCCGATCAACTTCTCGATTTCTTCCGCTGATTTTTCATGGGCGATCAGCTCATCGGCTGCCGGCATGTCGATGCCATACACATTGGGGTATCGCACCGGTGGAGCGGCAGATGCCATATACACTTTCTTCGCACCCGCATCGCGCGCCATCTGTACGATCTGACCCGAGGTGGTGCCACGAACGATGGAGTCATCCACCAGCATCACGTTCTTGCCGTTGAATTCAAGATCGATCGGGCTGAGCTTCTGGCGCACCGATTTCCTGCGCAACTGCTGCCCGGGCATGATGAACGTACGTCCGATATAGCGATTCTTGATGAATCCCTCACGGTACTTCACACCCAGGTTGAACGCCACCTCGAGTGCCGAGGTGCGGCTGGTGTCGGGTATCGGAATGACCACGTCGATATCATGATCGGGCCGCTCCTTCAGGATCCGCCGGGCCAGCGTCTCACCCATACGCAGGCGTGACTTGTACACCGATATGTTATCGATGATGCTGTCCGGTCTGGCCAGGTAGACGTATTCGAATATGCAGGGAGACAGCGTCGGGTTCTGCGCACACTGCTCGGTGTGCAGTTTGCCCTCCATGTCGATGAAGACCGCTTCGCCAGGCGCTACATCACGCAGCAGGCTGAACCCCAGGCCCGCCAGTGCGACACTTTCGGAGGCAACGGCATACTCGGTACCGGCATCGGTTACACGCTGTCCGATGACAGCGGGGCGTATACCCAGCGGATCCCGGAATGTAAAGACACCGCGGCCTACGATCATGCCAATGACCGCATAGGCGCCGCGACAACGTCGATGTACGGCCGCCACCGTGGCAAAGATCATGTCAGCAGTCAGGTGGGTGCTCGGCTTCAGATCCTGCAACTCATGGGCAAAGACATTGAGCAGTACCTCGCTGTCCGAGCGCGTGTTGATGTGCCTGAGATCAGACTCGAACAACTCGCGCTGCAGGACGTCCGCATTGGTCAGGTTGCCGTTATGGCCCATGACGATGCCATAGGGTGAATTCACGTAGAAGGGCTGCGCTTCGGCATGACCCGAGGTGCCGGCGGTGGGGTAGCGCACATGGGCGATACCCATCCGCCCTTCGAGCCGCTGGATGTCGGTGGCCTTGAACACATCGCGCACCAGCCCCGCCCCTTTGCGCATGATCAGCCTGCCATCGTGGCAGGTGGCAATACCCGCCGCATCCTGTCCACGATGCTGCAGCAAAGTCAATCCGTCATACAGACGCGTACTGACCGAGTCATGCCCAACGATGCCTATGATCCCGCACATGTGGTTAGATGGTTGTCCGGATGAAGTCGAAATGCTGGCCGATACCATCGGGCATCTGTGCATGGACGAACTGGGCAGCTTGCTGGAATCGCGGTAGCAGTGTGGAGTTCTTCCACCAGGTTTCCTGCTTGAGCTCGGGAACCAGGTTGGCACCCAATACGAGCAAGGTGACAATGATGGCTCCGCGCACTGCACCAAAACCGACACCCACCGCCCGATCGGCCAGGCCGAGGGTGGTGCGTGCCATGATGCGGGCAAACATCCAGTTGATCAGGTTGCCAATCAACAACGTCCCCACGAACAGGGTCAGCGCGCTGATGGTCGCCCGGGCCTGCGGACTTTCCACGGTATCCAAGGGCAACAGGATGGCAAAGCGGCTGGTGAACATGAGGGTTATGAGTATCGCTGCCAGCCAGGTCCCCAGGCTCATCGCCTCGCGGAAGAAGCCGCGCATGAAGCTGATGAGCGCTGAAATGGCAATGATCGCCAGTATGACGAGGTCTATTTCAGACAAGTGGAGAGTTCCGACTGCTGGCGTGATAGCGCAAATGCAAATGGTAACAAATGCGGCCCTGTTGCAGGGGGGCGGTTCGGGATGAGCAAAGCATCAGGGATACGCCAGGATCAGGGCCTCGGTACCCAGCAGTTCCATGACCCGTCGCTGTGCATCGCCGGCGCTCTCGGCACTGATCATCGGTCCCACCAGTACCCGGTAGGGATCTGTCTCGACCTCACGGTCACGAATGAACGAGGCAAATCCGGCTCGCCGCAATTGATCGCGTACGGCTACGGCATTGTCCTGCTCATTGAAACTGCCGGCCTGCACGACCCAGGCCGAGAGTGGAATCCTGTCAAGCGATCGCTTGAGTTCTTCGCGCACGGCGCTTTCCGCCTTCATGTAATCCGGTAGGTCGTCCTCTCCGATCTTGATGTCCGGTTTGAACGCTGGTGGGATACGTTCAGGATCGCTGGTCGACACACGGTCCTTTCCCACGGATCGCATCTCGGGAATCTGCTGCACGCTGCGATTGCCATCTGCATCAACCACACTAGGCGGTTCCTGGCGCAGTTTCTCGACCCGGCGAAACTGGCTCTCGCTGCCTGCACCATCAAGCAGCAAGGGCAGGACGATGACCATGATGGCGATGAAGACGGCAGCACCCCAGAGCCGCTGCCTGAACGTGCCCTCTTCCTCTTTGTCATCGATTGAACCCACGAGAGATTCCTGAAACTAGCCTGGACCGTTCATGAGGCAACGTCGACCGGCAATGCCCGGAGCTCGTGAATGCGTGCAATGGTGTGGAAGGATCCGGCAACGAGCACACGGCGTGACGCCTCGATGGCACCCTGGCGTGCAGCCTGCCAGGCCCGCGCTGCATCGGTATGCAGGTTCACAGGGTGCTCACTGGACCGAGCAACGATCTCCCCCAGCCTGGCCAGCGGCGTAGCCCTCGCCCCATCCAGCTCGATGCAATGCCAGGCCCCGGCGACAGGCTCCAGCGCGCGGACGATGCCACCCAGATCCTTGTCGGCCAACACCGAAAATATTACTTCGGCCTGCTGTTCGCCAAAGGCTTCCTGCCATGCCAGGCACAGGGCGTGGGCACCTGCCGGATTGTGCGCAACATCCATGACCACATCGACCCCGTCATGCTGAAGACGTTCGAAGCGCGCTGGTGCATGGGCGTGCTTCAAGCCGCTCAGCAGATCAGAGTACTGCACCGGCAGCTGCCCCTGCAGTGCATCGACAGCCGCCATGGCACACCAGGCATTGCGCCGCTGGTGAGGACCTGTCAGGTTGATGGCGGGAGGCACCTCTGCGATGCTCTGATCGATGGCATTCACCGTGATGCCATGGCACGCTGCGTAATCGAACAATGAAGCCGGTGTCTGCGGCTCTCCCAGCACGAGTGTCCTGCCGGTTCTGCCTATGGCGGCTTTTTCGGTAGCGATGACGTTCACATCCGAACCCAGGTATTCCTCGTGATCCAGTGCAATGCTGGTTATCACCGAACAGTCCGGCTCCCACAGGTTGGTCGCATCCAGCCGGCCTCCAAGCCCCACTTCCAGCACATACACATCGCACTGTGACTGCTGGAACACGTGCATGGCTGCCAGTGTGGTGTACTCGAAATAGGTCAATGTGTCAGGTGCCCGACCAGACTCGACGAAATCCAGTGCCGCAACGATGGCATCAGAATCCGCCCACCGGCCGTCGATACAGATACGCTCGCGAAAATCCACGATATGCGGAGAGGTGTAGGCGCCTACCCGGTAACCAGCTGCCGAGTAGATCGCCGACAGCATGGCAACGGTCGACCCCTTGCCATTGGTACCGCCCACCAGAATCAGTGGCTTTACCACTGGACGAAGTCCCAGTCGGTCTGCAACACGGCCGACCCGATCCAGTCCCATGTCGATGGTGACGGGATGGATGGTTTCCAGCCACGCCAGCCATTCATCGAGCGGGGCGCTGGGTTCAGGTTTATCAGCCGGGAGCGACAATGCGGGGATCATCGAATTTCAGAACTGGCTTGTCACTGAGCTTGGCCAGCAGCCGGGCCAGGGTATCGCGCATATCACGTCGGTCGCAGATCATGTCGATGGCTCCGTGCTCGAGCAGAAATTCACTGCTCTGGAAGCCCTCAGGAAGTTTTTCGCGGACCGTCTGTTCAATGACCCGACGACCGGCAAAGCCAATCCGTGCTGCGGGCTCGGCGATGATGATATCACCGAGCATGGCCAGCGAGGCAGAAACACCGCCCATCGTCGGATCAGTCAGTACGGATATATAGGGCAGGCCCCGGTCGGACAGGCGTCGCAACTGCGCACTGGTCTTGCTCATCTGCATCAACGAGTACAGGGCTTCCTGCATACGGGCACCGCCACTGGCACTGAAGCAGATGAACGGTATACCTTGTTCAAGGCTGCGATCACAGGCGCGGGTGAATCGCTCGCCCACCACCGAACCCATGGATCCTGCCATGAAATTGAAATCGAAAACCGCCACCACGACCGGCATGCCCTTGAGCCTGCCCTGCATGACAACCAGGGCGTCTTTCTCCCCCGAATCCTTGGCCGCCTGACTCAGGCGGTCCTTGTAACGTTTGGAATCCTTGAACTTCAACATGTCCACCGGCTCCACCGATGCACCTATCTCTTCGTGCTGACCCGGGTCGAGTAAACGCCCCAGACGCTTACGGGCACTGATGAGCATGTGGTGTCCGCACTTGATACACACGTCCTGCGCGCGGTCCAGTTCGGCGTGATACAACACATTGGAACAGTTATCGCACTTGACCCACAGGCCTTCCGGCACCGTACCCTTCTTCTCTTCATTGCGC
The DNA here is from genome assembly GCA_013002205.1 of Granulosicoccus sp. GTDB lineage: Bacteria > Pseudomonadota > Gammaproteobacteria > Granulosicoccales > Granulosicoccaceae > Granulosicoccus. The sequence goes on along the minus strand of JABDKN010000276.1, from coordinate 26,986 downwards.
GTGCCGATGCGGGCAGGAATCATGCGCTCGAACCAGCTCAACGGCCGAATCGATGTCAGGAATGGGCGTCGCGAGCCTTCCTTGTGTTCTTTGGCATCCTTGTGGTCTTTACCCTCCTTGTGTTCCCTGCCGTCCCCGTGCTCTTTGTCGAGGCGCGGGTCGACCTGGTTATGGACTTTTCCGGCGTCCTTCTCTGTGCCGGCTTTTTTCTCGTCACTCATGCAGCGGCTCCGGCTGACCGGTCCATGGCCAGGCGCATGCCATTGACCAGGTCATGGAGTGTCGAGTGCATGGTCTCAGGATTTCCGGCGTGCTCGCCGATCAACGCAACCAGCGCGCTACCCACGATGACGGCATCAGCAGTTTGCGAAATTGCCGCAGCCGACCGGGCATCCCGGATACCAAAACCCACGGCGACCGGAATGTCGGTGAAGGACTGAATATGGGTTACCTTACCGGCCACTTCAGCCGTATCCAGATTGGCTGCACCGGTCACGCCCTTGAGGGACACGTAGTAGATGTAGCCCGTCGCCAACTCGCAGACCTGCTTCAGACGAGCATCAGGCGTGGTGGGCGATAACAGGAAGATGCTGTCCAGATCGTTCTTGCGCAGCTCGTCCACCAGGTCCGCAGCTTCTTCCGGCGGCATGTCCACAGTCAGGACACCGTCGACACCGGCCTCGCGCGCCAGTGTGGCAAACCGTGCATAACCCAACCGCTCGACAGGATTCAGATACCCCATCAGCACGATGGCCGTATCCTGATTGCTCTCACGGAAGCGTTTCACCGTGTCGATGACCTGAGTCAGAGTTACCCTGTGTTTCAGGGCACGTTCGCAGGCGGCCTGAATGACCGGTCCGTCGGCCATCGGGTCGGAGAACGGCACACCGAGCTCGATGACATCAGCACCTGCCCGCACCAGTGTGTGCATCAGGGCAAGCGTTGTGTCCAGATCCGGGTCACCGGCGGTGATATACGGTACCAGCAGCTTGCGGCCTGCAGCCTGGGCAAAACAGGTGGCGATTCGAGTCACAGAGTGATCCCTTCGATGTCGGCCAGGGTGTTGATGTCCTTGTCTCCACGCCCGGACAGGTTGACGACGATATTCTTGTCCTTGCTCAGCGCTGGTGCGATCTTGACCGCATGCGCCAGTGCATGGGCCGACTCCAGCGCGGGAATGATACCCTCGATGCGACAACACTTGTGGGTCGCATCCAGCGCTTCCCGGTCGGTGACCGCCACGTACTGTACGCGCCCGATATCCTTGAGCCACGCATGTTCAGGTCCGACGCCCGGGTAATCCAGCCCGGCAGACACACTGTGCGTCTCGATGATCTGGCCGGCGTCATCTTCCATCAGGTAGGTACGATTGCCGTGCAGAACGCCGGGTTTTCCGGTACTCAGTGGCGCTGCATGACGACCGGTTTCCAGTCCGTCTCCACCTGCCTCCACGCCGATCAGACTTACCTCGCGGTCATCGAGAAAGGGATGGAAAGCACCGATCGCATTGGATCCACCCCCCACGCACGCGATGATGGCATCGGGCAGACGCCCGGTGTGCTCGATCGACTGCTCCCTGATTTCCTTGCCAATGACGCTGTTGAAATCACGCACCATCGTGGGATAGGGGTGCGGCCCGGCGGCGGTGCCGATGATATAGAACGTGTCATCGACATTGCCGACCCAGTCACGCATGGCCTCATTGAGCGCATCCTTCAGGGTGCGCGAACCGGAGGTGACGGGCACCACCGTTGCGCCCAGCAGTTTCATGCGAAAGACATTGGGCGCCTGGCGGACGATGTCCTCCTCGCCCATGTAGACGATGCACTCCATGCCCCAGCGGGCACAGACCGTTGCCGTAGCCACGCCGTGTTGTCCGGCTCCAGTCTCGGCAATGATGCGCTTCTTGCCCATGCGGCGGGCCAGCAAGGCCTGCCCGACGGTGTTGTTGATCTTGTGTGCACCGGTATGGTTCAGGTCTTCACGCTTGAGCCAGATCTGCGCCCCGCCAAGCTCCTGTGACCAGCGGCGTGCATGGTAGAGCGGGTTGGGCCGGCCGACGAAATTCTTCAACTCCCATTCGAACTCGGCTATGAATTCGTTATCCAGGCGATAGCGCTCATAGGCTTCCTGCAGTTCGCTGACGGGATCCATCAATGTTTCGGCAATGAAGCTGCCACCATAGATACCGAAATGCCCTTTTCTGTCAGGGCTGTTATCAGTCAAACTGCCCTGGAAGGGCTGTGTCTCTGTATTCATCTGCAACGTCTCTGTTTACCTGTCAATTGTCCGGGGTCCGCGCATCTGCGGATCTGACGGCCGCCATGAACGCGCGCATCGCATCCGCATCCTTGATCCCCTTGTCCCTCTCCACACCTGAACTGACATCCACCGCGTAGGGCTTCACCTGCGCAATGGCCTTGCCCACTGTCTGATGGCTGAGTCCGCCAGCCAGAATCAGCGGTCTGTGAATACCGCCTGTCAATCGCGTCCAGTCGAAGGCATGACCGGTCCCACCGAGCTGACCCGGCTCGTTACTGTCAAACAGAAACCCGATCGCCTGTGAGAACTCGGACAGACTCTCGGCGCAGGGTACGCTGTTACCGGCACCCAGGCCTACGGCTTTCAGGTAAGGCCGTTGGAACTGATCACAGAATGCCCCGCTTTCCTGCCCGTGAAACTGCGGCAGCAATGAAGGCATTATCTGCAGGGCCGCGTGTACCTGCTCCGCCTCTGCGTTGAGAAACAGGCCGACAGGGGTCACGAACGGTGACAACTGCCCGACGATGCGTGCAGCGCCCTCAGTGGTCACGAAGCGTGAACTGGTCGGTACGAATACGAAGCCGAGTGCATCCGCACCCAGCTCTTGCGCTAGATGCGCATCCTGCAGGCGTGTGATACCACAGATCTTGACTCGGGTTCGTCGCGCCATGATAGGTACGAACCTTAACAGATGCAGCTTCTATGCAACAGCGTGTTGGCCACCAATGCTATGGATGCCAGGGATCGGACTTCAACCGTTCAAAATCCGGGACACCGAATTCGTCCGGGTAACCAGGTTGCAGAAAGCATAGCCCCTTGGCAGGCGCGGTGACACCTGCTGCGCTCCGATCACGCCCCCCCAGCAAGTCTGACATCCAGTCCACCGACCGATCTCCCCGGCCAATGGCCAGCAGGCATCCGGTGATTATACGTACCATGTTATGCAGGAAACCGTTCGCCGCTATGTCGATCAACACCCGGTCCCCGACACGGCTGACACCGATATGCAACACGCGGCGAATCGCATGATTGGCCTGGCATTCCGCCGACCGGAAGGCGGAGAAGTCATGCTCTCCCACCAGAACCTGGGCCGCAGTGTGCATCCGCTTCTCGTCCAGCTGCACACGCTCCCAGCCAAGCGTACCCGCCTGGTAGCCCGGGCGCGTGGCGCGATTCAGGATCGTGTAACGGTAGCTGCGCCTGATCGCGGAGAAACGTGCGTGGAAATCCGCCCGCATGACAGCGGCCCAGTGCACCGATACCCGTCTGTCGAGAAGGGAATTGGCGCCGAAGGTCCAGGCACGCAGCGGCCGGTCGAGTGTCGTGTCGAAGTGCACGAGCTGCGCCATGGCGTGCACCCCTGTATCGGTACGCCCGGCGCAATGGACGGTGACCGGTTGCTGGGCGATCTGCCCCAGGGCTGCCTCTACTTCAGCCTGTACCGAGTGACAGTGCGGTTGCCGCTGCCAACCGCAAAAACCCTCGCCATCATATTCGATGGCGAGGGCTATTCGTCGTGCATCCAACAGTATTCAGCCGCTCGGCGAGCCTGCTGATGGACTCAGGAAATCTTGCGCAGCAGGGTCTCGGCTTCAGTGACCTGCTCCGGGCTGCCGCTTTTCACGATTTCGCCCAGGGCACTGCTCGCCGAGTCCTTGTCACCCATGTCGATATAGGCTTTGGCCAGATCCAGCATGGTATCCATTTCATCGGCACCATCGCCATCGGCCGTACTGTCGATCAGCAACTCGTTGTCTGCGGAGAGCTCCGGCAGATCGAGATCGGACAGGTCGGAATTCATCAGTTCCGCACTGTCGAGTTCGAGATCACCAGACAACTGGTCCAGATCAAGTGTCAGGTCGTCCGCAGACGCAACCCTGTCCAGCTCGTCCATCGTCAGCGCGTCGCTGAGAAAATCATCGCCTTCGGTCAAGTCGGCTGACAGCTCATTGGTCAGGTCATCGCTGCCTGCATCGCCTGTGAGGAGCGGCTCATCCGTGGAGTCCTGACCATCTGCAGCGGGCAGCTCGGCTGCAACGTCCGGTTTGTCCGTGAGGTCCGGCTCATTCTGAGCGGCGGCGCTTTCACTGGCATCGATGCCGGGAAAATCGATACTCCCATCGTCTTCGCTGGCCAGTTCACTGGCCATGTCGGAAAAATCACCGGTGGCTTCAAGATCGCTCTCATCGAAGGCAAATGCCGGGTCCAGGCTCTGATCGAGTATCTGTGATTCACCCTCGTCCTCGAAATCGACGGCCTCCTCGGCCGACCGGAAGTCACGAGAAACGCTACCGCCCTCGTCAGTTTCCGAGGTCGGGAAATCGTCATCACCCATCGCAGTCCCTTCTGAATGCCCGACGCCGATGGCGTTTACGGCATCCCGAGCGGAGGCGTACAGTGGATCGCCGGGGCGCAGTTCGGTTCCCATGGCCGCTATGGCTGGCCACTGCGGGTTGGCTTCACCATCAAATCGCAGATGGAAGTCACTGGCGGCGGCGTGGAATCCTTCGCCATTACCCTGAGCGTGATAGGTCTGCAGGAGTTTCTGCACGTACTCCGGATTGTTCGGCTTACGTTCGATGGCCTTGGTCAGCAACTCCTCTGCCTGGCCATGCAGGCCATAGGCCAGGTATACATCCACTTCGGACAGGGTGTCATCCTTGTCGATACCGTCGTCACTCGTGGCATCCGCTACCGCCTGAGTCTCGGAGCCATGTGCCAGTGTGGAGTCACCCAGGTCGTCGAATGAACTGCTTGAAGGATCGCGCACTGCGGTGCCGTCCAGGTCATCCGCTGCAGCCACACCCGTGCCGCCGGCTGCTGCCAGTCCCGCCCCCTTGCCAGTCTGTCGACCCTTTGCCTGTGCACCGTCGCCATCGAGGTGTTCCACGTCATCCGCAAATTCGCGAAGCTCGTCTTCATCGTTGCGCCTGCGGCGAATCATCAAGGTGCCGAGCACACCCAGCAGACCAATGCCGCCAACACCCGCAATCATCATGCGTTTGGGGTCGTCGAGCAGGTCCTGGTACCAGCTGGTCTGCCTGGCCGGTGGTGCAATCACAACACCCGTGTCCTCAGCCTCGCTGTCCGCCACCTCGTCCGGCAGTTCACCGGTGGCCGGTGCGTCGGTGCTGCTGTCAACCACACCCTCAGTGGCCGTAGCGATGGTTGCCGCTGCATCGGCAGCCGCTTCAGCAGCCGTTTCACTGGCATCGGCAGCCGCTTCAGTAGCCGTTTCACTGACATCGGCAGCCGCTTCAGCCGCAGCGTCACTGGCATCGGCAACCGCTTCAGCCGCAGCGTCACTGGCATCGGCAACCGCTTCAGCCGCAGCGTCACTGGCATCGGCTGCAGCCTCTGCGACCGTGTCACCGGCTGCCTGTGCGGCCTCTGTCGCGCTGTCTGCAACCTCGGCCGTGGCGTCGGTCGTGGCATCGGTCGTGGCATCGGTTGCCACTTCGGCCACTGGTTCACCAGCATTTGCGGTTTCTGCAGCTTCAGTCGTGGCCGCCGCTTCGCGTGCCTGGCGGGCATCAGCCAGCTGTGTTTCCAGCGCCGCGATCTCGTTCTGGCGGAGCGTTACCAGTGCATCCAGGTTTTCCGTAGTGCTCTGCAGGTCGCTGGCCTGATCGGACAGATCTTCCGATTGCAGCCGCGTGGAGGCCAACTCTTCGCGAGCCAGTTGCAGTTTGCGATTGAGTTCGCCCAGTCGGGCAGCGTCGCTGTCACTGGTTTCGTCCGCAGTAGCGCTGGCTGTAGTACTGGTAGGGGCGTTGTCCGCCACGATACGCAGCTCATCGCGGTCGAGTATCTCGTTACGCGCATTTTCGAGGATTTCCCGCGCTTCTGCAGACAGGCCATCCACCGACTCCTCGCTCTCCAGCTGCGCATCCAGCGCTGCCGTGTCGATGGCCGTTGTATCTGATGAGGTCCCAGTAGAGGCTGTGGACTCCTGCACTTCAACGGAGGCGTCCGAACCTGCCAGCCGGGTGACACCGGTATTGCGCAGATTGTCCCGATACTCCTGCCACAACCGGGTTTGCTCTCCGATGGCGGCCAGCGCCTGGGTCTGCGTCAGTTGCAAAGCCTCATCCGCCTGCGGCACGCGCAGAATGGCTCCGGCACGCACCAGGTTGATATTGTTGTTGATGAATGCCGCCTCGTTTGCCGCCAGCAAGGCCATCATCATCTGTTGCACCGAAACACCACCCACTGCATTGTCGCGAGCGATCTCGAACAATGTGTCTCCTGCTCTGACTTCCACGTCACCCGCAGGGCCCGCGGCAGTGTCCTGGCCAGCAGGCTGCGGCGCTGCTGCCGTTTCCTCATCAAGCGCCAGATCGTCCAGGGATACGATGGTCGAACTGTCATCCAGGCTGGATCCACTCTGGACTGAATCACCAGCGATCACCACGTTATCGGAGACCTCCTCGGTGGAACCGACGATTTCGACCTCGATATTGTCCAGATCGAAATTGCGCTGAGCGGCGAGTTCACGCTCTTCGATGGCGGACAGATTAGGCGCAGCAAGGTCAGTCAAGGGAACGATGTCGCCATCTCCAGGCGCTACGGCATCCTCCTCAAGCAGCAAAGACTCATCAGACAGGGAATCAAGGGACACGATGTCGCCCTGCCCGTCGCTGAGTAACTCGACGGCCTCCTGGTCACCGGTTTCTTCCACCACGTCCACCAGTTCGACTTCTATGACCTCATCGGCTGCAGGTTCGACACGCTCGATCGGTGTGGGGGCCACCAGTACCTCATTGCCACGCTCCACGATTGCCGGCTGGTCAGCCGTCGTATTGCGTTCAGTGGCGGTGGGCGTCATGAAGACCGGGGGATCGAGCAGAACGGTGTACTCACGCACCATTCGACCCTGGGGCCAGTCCACTTCCAGCAGGAAATTCAGGAACGGCTCGATCACCGGTCGTTGACTGGAGATGCGAATAACCGGCACACCGGAACTCTGATCGACCGTGAAACGCAAATCGGTCAACGCGGGGGAGCGTTCTATACCGGCACGCGCAAAGGCATCCGGCGATGCCAGTTGCACAATCATGCCATCCAGTTCACCCGACTTGACAGAGGTCAGCCTGATTTCAGCGTTCATTGGCTGATTCAGGGCCGAACGCATTTCAATGTCGCCAAGCCCAAGTCCAAAAGCGCCACCTGAGGCCAATGCCAGGCTAACCGCTGCAGCCGTTGCTAGTTTTCGCACGTATCGAGTCCCACTCAGACGTCTGACCCGATCAGCGGCGCCGGAAGTACACCGACTCAGGGCAAACGAAGTTAACTGTAACAACGCTATCTATAGAGCAATTATCGCATCTATTCCGATATAGATCAGCGTTTACAAGTAGTCCTGAACGAGACATTCAGCGATCTGTACGCTATTGAGCGCTGCTCCCTTGCGTACATTATCGGACACAACCCAGAGATTCAGCCCGTTTTCAACGCTTATGTCCTCACGAATCCGCCCTACGAAAACCGCATCAGTTCCGGCTGATTCAGTCACGGCGGTGGGGTATCCCCCAGCCTTTCGTTCGTCCAAAACTACCACTCCTGGAGCAGACTGGAGCAATTCTCGGGCCTGAATGGCCGTCATGGGCCGACGAGTCTCGATATGTATCGCTTCCGAGTGGCCAAAGAACACCGGAACACGTACGCAGGTAGGGTTTACGGCGATGGAGGTATCCTCCATGATCTTGTGGGTTTCCCATACCATCTTCATCTCCTCCTTGGTGTAACCGTTCTCCTGGAAATCGTCTATATGCGGCAGCACATTGAAGGCAATCTGCTTTGGATACACCGTAGGCTCCACGTGCAGACCGTTGAGCAGCCTGGCCGTCTGCGTGCTCAACTCCTCGATGGCCTCCTTGCCGGTACCTGATACCGCCTGGTAGGTACAGACATTCACACGCGTGATACCCACGGCATCATGCAGGGGCTTCAGGGCCACCAGCATCTGGATGGTCGAGCAGTTCGGATTGGCAATGATGTTGGTATCCGTGTATCGGGCAATCGCGTGAGCATTGACTTCCGGCACGATCAGCGGTTTGTCATCATCGTAGCGAAACTGCGATGTGTTATCGATGACCACACAGCCAGCCGCTGCGGCCCTGGGTGCATGGATCCTGGACACGGCGGCACCCGGCGAGAACAGTCCGATCTGCACCTGGGAGAAATCAAAGGTGTCAAGGTCCTGTACGACCAGCTGCTGGTTGCCGAATTCCACGCGTTTGCCGGCCGATCGTGAACTGGCCAACGGATACACCTTGCCAACCGGAAATTTCCGTTCGGCAAGAATGGACAACATGGTCTCGCCAACCGCCCCTGTGGCACCGACGACGGCAACGTCATAGGTCTTGCTCATGCCTTTTCTCCTGCCTGCAGTGCTGCCAGAACGGCGTCACCCATCTCTTGCGTATCGATCACATGTTCACCGGCATGTCCTGTGGCGATATCGCGGCAACGGCAACCTGCTGCCAACACGCTGGAGACGGCCGCATCGATGGCATCGGCGGCAGCATCCTCCCGGAGCGTGTAACGCAGCATCATCGACACGGACAGAATGGTGGCCAGTGGGTTGGCTACGCCCTGACCGGCTATGTCCGGGGCGGAGCCATGAATGGGTTCATACAGCCCTTTTCCGGACTCATCCAGCGACGCCGAGGGCAGCATGCCGATGGAACCCGTCAGCATGGCGGCCGCGTCCGACAGGACATCACCAAACAGATTGCCGGTGACCATGACGTCAAACTGCTTGGGTGCACGTACCAGTTGCATGGCCGCGTTGTCCACGTACATATGGCTCAGTTCCACGTCCGGGTAGGACTTGCCCACGTCGATCATGATTTCCCGCCAGAGTTCTGACACTTCCAGCACGTTCGCCTTGTCCACTGAACACAGGCGGGAATTACGCTGCCGTGCGATCTCGAAGGCGCGTACGGCAATGCGGCGGATTTCCGACTCGCGATAGACCATCGTATTGAATCCGACACGCTCGCCATCGCGCTCTTCGATGCCACGCGGCTGGCCGAAATAGATGCCGCCGGTGAGCTCCCGCAGAATCATCAGATCCAGTCCGGCAACCAGTTCAGGCTTGAGTGACGAGGCGTCCGCCAGCTCCGGATAGAGCAGGGCAGGACGCAGATTGGCGAATAGACCGAGTTCCGAACGCAGGCCCAGCAGGCCACGTTCCGGACGAAGCTCCCGAGGTGCCTCGTCATACTGGGGACCACCGATGGCACCGAGCAGAATGGCGTCGGCGTCGCGACACGCGGCCAGCGTCTCCCCGGGCAGGGGCTTGCCGGTTTCATCATAGGCCGCACCCCCGAACACACACGTCCGCGTGCTCAGTCCCAGGTCATGTCGCTCATTGACGGCCTCGAGAATCTTCTGGCCTTCGGCGATGATTTCAGGACCGATTCCGTCGCCGGGTAAAACGACGATCTTGCGTGCTTGAGCCATTGGTGAAGTTCCAGTCAGACGTTGATTTCAGAGTGTTCGATGACCGCCGTCTCCACAGCCGCTGCGGCATACCAGTCCTGCATGGGCGGGTCCTGCAGAGTTCTGTCGACATACTGCCGGGACAGGGTCGGCAGATTTACCCGATAGGTATGAAAACGCGAGGCAACCGGCGCAAACATGGCATCGGCCACGCTGTAATGCGTAAACAGCCAGGGTCCGCCGCTTTGCTGAAGAGCGTCCTCGAACAGCTGCACGATGCGGTTGATGTCGATCTGCACGGCGAGGGGTGGCTTGAACGCTTCAACACGTCGCCGGCAGTTCATCGGCATGGCTTCACGCATATCCGCGAACCCTGAATGCATCTCAGCACTCATGGCCCGCGCTCTACCACGCTCATCCGGGCGCTCCGGCCACAGGGAGCGATCGGTCACCTTGTCGGCAATGTATTCACAGATTGCCAGTGAATCCCAGAGCACGAGTGGCCCGTCATGCAACACGGGTACACGTCCGGCGGGACACCACTGACGGATCAGGGCCGCTCCTTCGCTGGTGTCCAGTGGCACATGGACTTCATCGAATGACATCTGTGCGTGCTTCATCAGTATCCACGGCCTCAGCGACCAGGATGAATAGTTCTTGTTGCCGATGACGAGTTTCATGGCGATCTGGAATCGATTGAATCGAACAGCCAGGGTGCCGACGTTCGCCGGCGTTCTTCATAGGCCTCGATGCGAAACCGCTGCTGCAGGGTCAGTTCGATGTCGTCGAAGCCATTCAGCAGGCAGTACTTGCGGAAGCTGTCCACCTCGAACGGATGCACCTCGCCATCGGGTGTCGTGACGGTCTGCGCCTCGAGATCGATATCCAGCTGGTAGCCTTCACGCTCTGCGCACTCTGTGGCCAGTTTCTCGACGATGGGCTTGTCCAGCACGATGGGCAGCAGGCCGCTCTTGAACGAGTTGTTATGGAAGATGTCGGCAAATCCCGGTGCGATGACCGAGCGGAAACCGTAGTCATCCAGCGCCCACACCGCATGTTCGCGCGAGGAGCCGCAACCGAAATTCTCACCCGCAATCAGTACCTGCGCACCCTGGTAACGCGGCTCGTTCAGCACGAAATCCGGATTTGGCTGACGGGTAGCCGGATCCTGGCCGGGAAAACCGGCGTCCTTGTAGCGCCACTCGTCAAACAGGTTGACTCCGAATCCAGATCGTTTGATGGATTTCAGAAACTGCTTGGGAATGATCGCATCCGTATCGACATTGGCGCGCATCAAGGGGACGGCCAGGCCTTTCAGTGTCGTAAAACTCTGCATCGTATTCTCCCGGGCTAGAAGTGGCGTACATCGACGAAATGGCCCGCAATCGCTGCCGCCGCCGCCATGGCAGGGCTCACCAGATGCGTACGACCACCCTGCCCCTGCCGACCCTCAAAATTGCGGTTGGACGTCGATGCACAACGCTCGCCGGGTTGCAGACGATCGGCATTCATGGCCAGGCACATCGAGCACCCTGGTTCACGCCATTCGAAGCCTGCTGCCATGAACAGCTTGTCCAGGCCTTCCTCTTCAGCCTGGCGCTTCACCAGGCCCGAACCAGGCACCACCATGGCCTGCTTGATGGTATCCGCCACCTTGCGTTCCCGGATGACAGCAGCGGCTGCGCGTAAATCCTCGATGCGCGAATTGGTGCAGGAACCGATGAAGACCCGGTCCAGCATGATGTCGATCATCGGCGTATCGGGTGCCAGATCCATGTAGTCCAGCGCACGCTGATAGCCTTCGCGCTTGCTGGCATAGTCATCGGCAGACGGATCCGGTACATGGCCGTTGACCGAGGTGACCATTTCCGGCGACGTACCCCAGGACACCTGTGGTTCGATGTCGGCAGCATCCAGACGTACGACCTCGTCGAACTGCGCATCCGCATCGCTTTGCAGTTCTCGCCAGGCGGATTCGGCGGCATCCCACATGTCCCCCGTGGGTGCAAACGGACGTCCCTTCAGGTACTCGATGGTGGTGTCATCCACGGCGATCATTCCTGCGCGCGCACCCGCCTCGATGGACATATTGCACACGCTCATGCGCCCTTCCATCGACAGGGCCCTGATGGCCTCTCCGGCGAACTCGATGGTGCAGCCGTTGCCACCGGCAGTACCGATCCTGCCGATGATCGCCAGCACGATATCCTTGGCCGTGACACCCGGACCCACCTGCCCGTCCACACTGACCAGCATGTTGCGCGACTTTTTCTGCAGCAGCGTCTGGGTGGCCATCACATGCTCGACCTCCGAGGTACCGATACCAAACGCCAGCGCACCGAACGCACCGTGAGTCGATGTGTGCGAATCGCCGCAGACAACGGTCATGCCCGGCAAGGTAGCTCCCTGCTCGGGACCGATGACATGCACGATGCCCTGGCGCAGGTCATTCATCTTGAATTCCACCACCCCGTATGCCTCGCAGTTGGCGTCCAGGGTTTCTACCTGCAGCCGTGAAACCGGGTCAGTGATCCCGCCTGCACGATCCGTGGTGGGCACGTTGTGATCGGCAACCGCCAGCATGGAACTGGTACGCCATGGCTTGCGCCCGGCCAGCTGCAATCCTTCAAAGGCTTGCGGTGAGGTGACCTCATGCACCAGGTGCCGGTCGATATACAGCAGGACGGTGCCCTCCTCCTGCTGATGGACGACGTGGGCATCCCACACTTTGTCGTACAAGGTCTTGCCCGTCATGCCGGAGCCCTCATTGCGATGCTACAGATAAGGGAATTTTATCGACTGGATACAAATAACTCAAATTCATATTGATTATCAATCACATTCCATGCTGGAATAGCAATATGGATTTTCCGTCTCTCAACGCCTTCGTGGCAGTGGCCGAATCCGGCTCCTTTTCCAGGGCTGCCGAGCAACGGTTCATGACGCAGCCAGCCATCAGCAAGCGGATTGCATCCCTCGAAGCGGATCTGGGGGTCACTCTGTTCGACCGGCTGGGACGTGGCATCCAGCTCACCGAGGCCGGCCGGAAATTCCTGGTCAGTGCCCGGCGCATCCTGGCGGATATCGACATCAGCCGTGAGGAGCTGCACTCGCTGGGTTCGGTGGTGGGTGGACGATTGCGTCTGGCGACCAGTCATCATGTCGGTATCCATCGCCTGCCGCCAGTGTTGAAAGCCTTCACCCAGGCCTGCCCTGACGTCGAGCTGGATCTGCTGTTCATGGATTCCGAACTTGCCTGTGACGATGTGCTGAACGGACATATCGAACTGGCCGTCGTCACCCTGCCGGACAAGCTTGAAGGTTCACTGCTGACGCAGCTGGTGTGGCCCGACCCGCTGAGTATCGTGTGTGCAACGGATCATCCACTGGCCAATGCCCTCGATAAAGGGTTTGAGGTGACGGCCGACTACCTGACGTCCTTCAACGCCGTCCTGCCAGCCCGCGGCACCGTTACGCGTACCATCCTGCTGGATGCTCTGCAGCCCTTCGGGGTCACCGTGGCCACCTCGCTGGAAACCAATTACCTCGAAACCATCAAGATGATGGTCTCTGTCGGACTCGGCTGGAGCGCACTGCCGAGCAACATGATCGATGGCGAGATGATCGCAGTGCCGGTTCAGGGACTTGCGATGCAGAGACAGCTGGGCTCGGTGTGCCTGAAGGACAGGACCCTGTCGCGGGCAGCGCTGGCATTTCTGGAGCTGTTACCCGGAAGTCGGCCTGGCCGGGTACCATCATGATCAGCGATTTCGCAGTAACGGTTTCAGCACGCGTAAATGCAGGATCACCAGGGCCGTTGCGGCCAGTACGCAAAGACACAGTAGCAACTTGGACCGGGCACCCATTGCACCCTCGATCATCAGCGCATGGGTGACGCTTGCCGATACCATGATGAGCGCCAGCGTGTTATGGAAGATATTCCAGGTAGCAGGCCTGATGCGCAAGCGTGCCCGGGCAGCGACAAACACGGCGGTTGCCACCACTCCCCAGAAACCGATCACACCGTAAACCGAGAACGGGGTGGGTGCAACCAGCAGCAGCGCATCCGTCATGTCCGGGGGACTGGCTATATACAGCCCGCCCACATGCATCAACACCAGGATCACGAGCCCGGCACCGAGCACGCGGTGCCATCGCCGTTCACGGGTCAACGCGATGCCCGGCAGGTAGCCTGCTGCCAGCAGCGGCTGCATGAAAAACAACGCCAATGCCAGGACTCCGGCCATGCCGCCAATGATGTAGGCCGCATCACGGCTGGCCAGCAACGGACTCGTGGCTGCAATCAGTACCGGGGCAGCGACCAGGGCTGCCACGACCATCCAGGCCGCAATCGGGAGGAGTCGCCGTCGCAACGGTCCTTGCAGATCGGGCAAGGGAAATTCAGGCCGCTGCCAGCACGAAATGAGCCTGGACGCTGGTGTCGCTTCTGCTGCTCATGACCGGGCGCAGGAATACCGTCTCGAAATCGCCATCGTCATAGGCAAGGTGTGCATGCGGCTGGCCGAAATTGGGCACGATCTGCGACATCTCGAGCTGGAATGATCCGTCAGAGGCGGTCAGGACACTGCCGTGATTACTCGGTTCGCGTTCGCCACCTCTTGCGGTTGCCGCCCATATCTGGATACGCAGGTTGGCCAGAGGTTCCCCGGCACCGGCCCGGCGCACCGTACCGTGAACCAGAAACCCGGTACCCAGGTTGTCAACCAGTGGTGCATTGGGCCTGTAGTTGTTACTGCCGCCGCGCATCGATCGGGTTGCCGGGAGTGAACTCTGCGCGCGCACCGGCGACATGAAGTTGAACGATCCTGTCAGCAGTGCAGCGCTGCCGAGTCCGGCGCCAATCAGGAAGGTTCGACGATTGATGTCAGGGGAAGTCATATTGCACTCCTGTCTACGGACTTGTCATGGCTATCGAGTTGTCCGGCCGAAAATGGTTCAGCATTCTCATTCAGTGGAGATTATAAAGCGAAGTAATCGCTGTATCATAGAGACAGGCAGCAGCCGCAGCAAATCAGCAAATTCTGGGTAATGGCTCGCCCGCCATCCAGTCGACGATGCGTGCACCCCCGAAGCCGGTTTTCATCTGCACGAATCCATGAGGATCGTCGGTTACCGTGCCAATGCGGGCAGCCTCTCGACCGAGGGTATGCGCCTGCAGGATGGCAATCGCCCTGTCGGCCTGATCCGCCGCACAGATGATCACGCACTTGCCTTCATTGGCTACGTAAAGCGGATCCAGACCCAACAGCTCGCAGGCGGCAGCCACTTGCGTTTTGATCGGAATGGCCGTCTCGTCGAGTTGCATCCCGATACCCGATTGCCGGGCAATCTCATTCAGCGTGCTGGCCAGTCCGCCCCGGGTCGGATCACGCAGGGTACGCACTGCACCTTCCGGCAGCGCGTCCAGCAACTCTGCCACCAGCGTATGCAACGCGGCACTGTCGGATTCGACGGTCGTATCGAAGGTCAGCGACTCACGGGTAGCCATGATCGCCACACCATGATCGCCAATCGTACCTGACAGCAGAATGGCATCCCCAGGTCGTGCTCCCGAGCCACTGATCCTGCGGCCTGCAGGCACGACTCCGATTCCGGTCGTCGAGATGAACAAACCGTCACCTTTACCGCGCTCGACCACCTTGGTATCCCCGGCGACGATCGGCACAGCAGCCTGCCTGGATGCAGCGGCCATCGACGTTACGATCCGCTTCAGGTCGGCCAGTGCAAAACCTTCTTCGATGATGAAGCTTGCACTGAGGTGGCAAGGTGCTGCACCGAGCATGACCACATCGTTGATCGTGCCATGGACTGCCAGGCTGCCGATATCCCCGCCGGGAAATTCAAGTGGAGAGATCACATGCGCATCGGTGGCCATTGCCAGGCGATGTCCCTCAGGCAGGTGGAGGTCGAGCACGGCTGCATCATTGCCGCAGTTCAGCCAGTCGTTGTCGAATGCAGGCACGAACAACTCATCGATCAGTTGCGTCGAGACGCGCCCGCCACCACCATGATTCATGTCGATACGACCGTGGCGGAAATCCAGTGGCCGAAGGTAGTTGCGTCGCGGACGGTCCTCACCCCTGTTACTGGTCATGCTGTTTGTGCCGGGGTCGTGGCTGTCGCTGGTGTCGATGCAGGTTCCGGTGTCGAAACCACCGGAATGTCGCGAAACCTGCCATAGGAATAATGTGCGGCACAGGCCCCTTCGGACGAGACCATGCATGAGCCCATAGGATTCTCCGGCGTGCACACCGTGGCAAACAGCCTGCAGTCGGTGGGCTGTTTTACACCACGAAGAATGGCGCCGCAATCGCACTGCCGATGATCCGCGACCGAACTGAAGTCCAGCGCGTACTTCTTCTCCGCATCGAAGGCGGCATAAGGTTCGCGGATCTGCAAAGCACTGTGGGGCACATCGCCCAGTCCCCGCCACTCGAACGTGGCACGTCGTTCGAGCACCTCGTCGATGATGGCCTGAGCGGCCTGGTTGCCATGCCGGCTCACCGCGCGGGTGAATTCATTTTCCACCTCGAAACGTCCCTGGTTGACCTGGCGTACCAGCATCAGGATCGACTGCATGACATCCAGCGGCTCGAAGCCGGCTATCACCACAGGTTTCCGGTAATCGTGGGCGAATGCCTCATACGGCGCGTAACCGATGACGATACTGACATGTGCAGGACCGATGAAACCATCGATGCTGGCAGTCTGTTCGCCGGCGAGGTCGGCGTCGGGTGAGTGCAGGATGTGTGCGATGGCACTTGGTGTCAGCACGTGGTTGCACAACACGCTGAAATTTCCGAGACCTTCAAGCGAGGCCTGCCGGACCACCAGCGCAGTCGGTGGCGTGGTCGTCTCGAAGCCGATTGCCAGGAACACCACGTCGCGCTCGGGATGCAGACGCGCAAGTTCCAGTGCATCGGCCGCCGAATACACCATGCGAATATCCGCACCTCGCCCCTTTGCGCGTTGCAGGGACAGGCCATCAGAGGCCGGCACACGCATCACATCGCCGTAGGTACACAGCATCACATCGCGGGTCAACGCCAGCCTGATCGCCTGGTCGATGCGGCCGATCGGTAACACACACACCGGACAGCCCGGGCCGTGAATCATGCGCACCTGTGTGGGCAGGAGATCCGTGATGCCATAGCGGGCTATCGCATGGGTGTGACCGCCACAGAACTCCATGAAGCGGTAGTCACGCCCGGTTTCGACTTCAGCCGCCAGGCGTGCGGCGATCCTGGCGGCCAGCGTTCCGTCGCGAAATTCATCGATGAATTTCATGTGACCGGACGTGGCTCAACTGGCATCTGCGACTCCGCCAGTTCGGCAAACAGGTCCAGCGTCTGCTGTGCTTCGTGCGGATCGAGCATGCCGATCGCATAACCGACATGCACGATGACATAGTCACCCACACCGGCATCAGGCGTCAGTGCGATTGAGACGCGCTTCTGGATGCCGTCCAGATCGACCGTTGCGTGATCGTCATCCAGTAACGCCACGACGAGTGCTGGCAGGGCAAGGCACATGTCAGTGATTCTCCACGCCGGGTACCTGTGTGAGTGTACACGCGGCTACCCATGCCTGTCCGAGCCCGATGGCTGAGTCACCACAGTCGGCCGCAGGCAATACGTGGACACGCAGGCCTGCTGAGCAAATCCGCCTCTGCAGGAGTTCACATAATAATGTGTTCATGAAGCACCCTCCTGCAAAAACGATATCACCAACGCCCGTTTCATGAGCCGCGTTGATCGCGGTATGCGCCAGGCCGTTGGCCAGGGCAAGATGAAAGGTCGCGGCGCCATGCCCAACAGCCGGCGGGTCCGATGCAGAGATGTCGAACAGATCATTGACCACGCTGCGCAGATCAAGACTGCACCAGGGCTGATCGAATCGCGGATTCCGGCGCAGCCAGTCGCTCGCGCACTGTTCGAGTGCCATCGCAGCTTCTGCCTCGAAGTGCTGTCGCAGGCTCAGACCCAGGGCAGCCGCGGCGGCATCGAACCAGCGGCCCGCGCTGCTCGTGGACGGACAGTTCACTCCTCGTTCCAGCATCTGCCGCACGATCCGTGTTGCCTCCTGTCCTACATGCGGTGCAAACCGCGGCATTATGTCAGCTGAGCGCCCGGCGTCGTGCAGCAATCCCGCAGCGATGCGCCACGGTTCACGGGCGGCGCTGTCGCCACCGGGCAGCTGCAGAGGGTGCAGGGCTGCCAGCCGCTGCCAGTGTTGTGCGCAGAGGCCACCGTCAACCCGGAGGATTTCCCCACCCCAGGCCTGGCCATCGACACCCAAGCCCACGCCATCCAGAGCGATGCCAATCACCGGTTGCGAAATTCCCCTGGCAGCGATCACGGCAGCAATGTGCGCATGATGGTGCTGGACCGCCACGGCGGGTATGCCAAGCCGATCCGCCACCGCCAGTGCAAGCCGGGTACTGAAAAAATCGGGATGCAGATCGTGCGCAATGGCGTGCACCTCACCATCAGCGCGCCTGATCAACGCATCCACGGATTGCTCCAGCGCCAGGCAGCTGTCGGTCTCACCCAGGTCGCCGTGCAGGACAGACCAGCACAATCGAATCCCGTCCACCAGGCAGGCACGGTTTTTCAGGTACGCACCACAGGCCAGTACACGTCGCGGCGCAGCGACAGGCAGACAGCCGTAATCAGGCATCGATGAGGTACTGCGACGCAAGCAGCTGGCCCGCCTCAAGCTGGTCGCCCGACTCTACCAGGTGATTCAACTCAGCCAGTTGATTCGACTCAACTGGATGCTGACAGAGCACGCGCAGGTTTTTCGCTCACGCGAAGCAGCCAGTCAAGCCAGCCATCGATCCCTTCCCCACTGGTTGCCGATACGCGTCTGACCTCGATCATCGGGTTTACACGCCGCGCGTTCTCGATGCATCTCTCGACATCGAAATCGACATAGGGCAGCAGATCGATCTTGTTGATCACGAGCAGGTCAGCGGCTGCGAACATGTCCGGGTATTTCTGCGGTTTGTCGTCACCCTCCGTGACTGACAGGATCACGATCTTCGCCGCTTCGCCCAGATCCCATAGGGCTGGACAGACCAGGTTGCCTACGTTCTCGACAAGTAACAACGCACCGATTCCAGTGCCGCTGACCACATGTGCAGCATTCTGGTCAATCTTTTGAGCAGCGGCCCGCGGCAGCACATACGGCTGCTCAACGTCATGTGCATGTGCATGTGCATGACCATGACCATGACCATGACCATGACCATGACCACCAGCATGCAAGGCCAGGCGAGAAAAGGCGGCACCGACCATTTGTGCATCCAGATGGCAGCCCTTGCCGGTATTGACCTGGATGGCATCAGCGCCCGCACGGCGAATCCGGTCTGCATCGAGGCTTGTCTGCTGGTCACCCTCGATGACCGCCAGGGGCAGAGCCGGTACACGCCTCTTCAGTGCCGCAATGGTCGAACACAGCAGGGTGGTCTTGCCGGAACCGGGGCTCGACACCAGATCGTAGGCAGTGACGCCATGAGCCGCGAAGTGCGCCCGGTTCTGCGCTGCCAGCCTGGCGTTTTCACCCAGTACGTCGGCTTCAAGCCTGATGGCACGGGACTGACTAATGCCCGGGACAGATACCCTGGCAGCGCCCGTGCCGAAGTGCAGGTCGCCGGTCGATGCATCTACCCGGGCATGGCCTTCAGTGTTTTCATGACAACCACATACGACACACATGACGTTTTCCTGTAGCGCTCAAGGCGCATGAACAACCGTTTCAACTTTAACAGCTGGCGGATGAACACACATCCCGTTGCTCATTCCACCAACAACTCGACCACGCGAACACCACGATCGCCCGACAACTGCCAGCACTCGCTGCCACAAGACGGGCAGGGCGCCCCGTGATCCTCCACAGTGATATCACGTGCACACTCGAGACAATGGGCTTGCGATGCGGGTTCGTCGATGGTCAGGTGCGCGCCGTCCAGCAAGGTCCGGGGCGCCAGCGACTCCAATGCGAATCTCAATGCCCCGACCTCCACGCCAGCGAGCACGGGTACTGACAGGTGCAACGTCCGTACACGCACAAACGCGTCCTGCTGCGCAGCGGATTCGACGATCCGGAGGATGTTGCCTGCAAGGCTCAGCTCATGCATTGCGTATCACTCCGGTGCAACCTCGATCCCGAAGCCAACGCTGTGCCATCAGGATGGCGCGGCCGAGGTTCAGCTCAGCCTGGCTGCTGAGACCTTCACCCAGGGCGAATTCACGGCCCTCTATCGCCAGTTGCCATGCGGGAGGGGCATGCCCGTTTATCCGCATGGCAATGTTCAGCACCGCGCCGGGTCGCAGCGCATGACTGGTTGGCGTTACGCCAGCATCTGCCGGCACCGCCTCGATGGCGACCTCGCTCACCACGCCGGGCAGGGCGGCATCGACGAACAACACAGCGCGCCGGCCAAGCAGGTCGAGTGCGTGTTCCACCTGCAACTGAAAATCGGTGAGGAATTCGATGTTGCCAGCTTCTGCCAGATCAGTGAGCGCCCGTTGCAGACGCTCGATGAAGACCGGGCCCAGCGCATCGTCACCCCGGCTGGGGTTGCCGATAGCGAGTATGAGCCACGGTGCAGGCCGACCGCCCGCCAGCGATGACATCAGGGATTGACCCGCTCTGCCACGCCGACCGGATTGGCGGATGGCATCCGCTCGAAGCTGCCATCACCGTGCCGCACCACGCTGTCCTGCAGCACCCCACCTGCATCGACCAGGTTCACCTCCATGGGCATGCTGCCCAGGGCATGGGTGGCACAGCTCAGGCAGGGGTCGTAGGCGCGAATGGCCACTTCGATCTGGTTCAGCAACCCCTCACTGACTTCACGACCATCGAATGCATCACGTGCCACCGCACGTACCGAATCGTTCATCGCCTGATTATTGTGCGTGGTACTGACGATCAGGTTGCACTCGGAAATCAGGTCATCATCGTCAATGGCATAATCATGAATCAGGGTTCCGCGTGGTGCTTCGATGATGCCGACACCTCGCCGCCTCGCGGGGCGATCCGGTGAGCCCGGACCCGGTATCGGTGCTGTCAGCTCACCACCGATCAGCGCATCGTCGCCAAGCAGTTCGCCGATCACCTCCATGGCATGCAGCATCTCTATCATCCGGGCGCGATGATAGGACAAGGTTGCGTGCACCGGCCCATGAGCCAGGAAACGCTGCCGTTCGAGCTCGGCACGTTGGCTGGGAATGACATCACAGTTCTGCACCCGGGCCAACGGTCCGACCCGGTAGGAACCTGCCTCTGGTCCCAGCGAACGAAGGTAGGGAAATTTTAGATACGTCCAGGACTGGGTCCGCTCCTCGATCAGGTCGTGATAATCCTGTGCGTCGGCACCATCGAGCAGCGTCTCCCCTTCCGCCGTACGTGCGCGTAAAACGCCATCGTAAAGTTCCATCGCACCGTCTGTTCCGACGATCGACATCCAGCTCGTATTCAGTCTGCCGAAGTTCTCATAGAGCGATTTATTCTGTGCTTCCAGCGATGCCACCAGTTCGACCGCCGCACTGCACCAGTCAAGCATCTGCGGTACCTGGGTGGCAAGCTCATCCCGTTCGGCCGGGGTCAGGTGGCGATTCATGCCGCCGGGAATCGAACCGGTACCATGGATGCGTTTACCGGCAGTCAGGCGAATCACTTCCTGGCCGAATTTACGCAGCAGCACTCCCTGCCGTGCAATGTCCGGATAAGCCTGGGCCACACCCATGATGTTGCGCCTGGCCACTTCACTGTCGAAGCCGAACAACAGGTCGGGTGAGCACAGATGGAAGAAATGCAGCGCATGTGACTGCATGATCTGGCCGTAGTGCATCAAACGTCGCATCAGTTCGGCAGTACGCGGTACCTGGTCGATGCCAAGCGCAATGTCGATGGCCTTGCTTGCTGCCAGGTGATGCGAGACCGGGCAGATGCCACACAGCCGCTGCACCATGACGGGTATCTCCCAATAGGGGCGTCCAATGATGAAGGCTTCGAAACCCCGGAACTCGACGATGTGCAGGCGTGCCTGCTGAACACGATTATGTTCATCGAGTAACAGGGTGACCTTGCCATGGCCCTCCACCCGGGAGACCGGGTCGATGGCTACACGGCGCAGGCCGTTCGGATTCGCGGCAGTTTCCATGATTGTTCCGGGCGGGCGTGCCATCAGTCGTAGTGAAGGTTTTCGCGACCCAGCTTCGGCGCCCCATCGGCAAGCAGGGTCGTCAGGAAAGCCCAGATCGCATCGGCACTGGGCGGGCAGCCGGGCAGAAAGTGATCTATGTGCACAACATCGTGAATGGCGTGTACGCGTGCCAGCGGCAGTGGCAGTTCGGGGTCATTGGGGACCGAACTGCCAGTGGCCAGACCCGGGCGATGCTGATACACATCGAGCAGGATCTGACCGATGTCCAGGGCATTTCGTTGTGCTGGCAGTCCGCCATTGATTGCACAGGCACCGACGGCCACCACCACCTTGCAGCGGGCGCGAAACTCGCGCAGTACATGTACGTTCTCGGCATTGCAGAGACCGCCTTCGATAAGGCCCACATCGCAGGCAGCGCAATGTTTGATGTCGGTCAGGGGCGAACGATCGAACTCGACGATATCGAACAACGTAAACAGCCGCTCGTCGATATCCAGCAAAGACATGTGACAGCCAAAACAACCGGCCAGTGAGACCGTCGCGATTCGCGGCTTGCTCGCAGCGTTATCCGGCGCGACCGGTTTCTGTGCTGCAGGATCAGGCGCCCTCATCATGACCTCCGGTGTCGTCGGTCGATTCGCGGGTGCTGGCATCATTCTCCAGCCAGGATTCTTCCGCCACCGGTGCGCGATCGAACCGTCGCTCGTGTATCGGTATGACGAATCCACGGCGCTTGGGCAGGATCGCCCCGACCGGGCATACGCCGGCGGCGAAATCGTCCGCCGAAAACCGGCTGTCCACGAGTTTGCCGCTTGGCGAATCGACCACCAGATGCGTGTCAATGCCGTGACCGCCAATGGCGAATACATTCTTATGATCGATCTCGGTACTGGCACGCACACACAGCTTGCACAGAATGCAGCGGTCAAAGTCGATCCAGGTATCAGGGTGACTGGCATCCAGTGGTCGATCGGGATAGAACTCTTCGAAACGCGGCCCGGTCATGCCCATCTCGTAGGCGGTGGCCTGCAGCAGGCAATCGCCACTCTTCTCACAGCCGGGACAGAAATGATTGCCTTCGACAAACAGCATCTGCAGAAGTAGACGACGCTTGGCGTCCAGTTCAGTGGTGCGGTTTTCCACCATCTGGTCGGCTGATGCACGCGTCGTACAGGCCGCTGCCAGTCGACCGTTCACCTTGACTGTGCACACCCGACAGGCACCACTTTGTCCCAGCCGGGGATGCCAGCACAGGTGTGGCACATAGTGTCCCTCACGCCGCGCAGCACTCATCAGCGTGTCGCCCTCTTCAAAGGGGACCTCGAGTCCATCGAGTGTGAAGTAATTCATTCCTGCCATACCAGGTGAGCGTCCGCATCATCCCGCCCGGTCACTCTACGCGCCGCCGCCAGTTCAGCGTCCAGGTCGAATCCGGGGGTGAAGGTCGGTGACTTCAGGCGCTGTTCATAGGCTGGTCGGAAGCGCGCCAGGGTATCGCGCAAGGGGTTGGTGGCCGTCGCCCCCAGCCCGCAATGGGTGGTGCCATGCAGCAAGGACTCCAGTTCACGCAGTTCGGTCTCGTCGAAGATCGAACCATGGCCCTTTGCCAGTTTGTCCATGCGACGTACGACAAGCTCGGTACCGACCCGGCACGGCGTACAGAAACCACAGCTCTCATGGGCAAAGAAATGGGCAAAGCCACGTGCCGTCTCGAACATGTCACGGGTTTCATCGAACACCATGAAGGCACCGGCGGTTGGCACATCCTCGAAACCGATGCAACGCTCGAACTCGTCCGTGGCCAGACAGAGTCCGGAGGGTCCGCCCACCTGTACTGCCTGCGCATGATGGGCGCCGCTATTGGCACCGCAATCCTCGAGGATCTGTGCTATCGACACACCAAAGGGGTATTCGTAAATACCCGGTCGAGCGCAGTCGCCACTGACGGAATGAATCTTGGTGCCGCTGCTTTGCGCGGTGCCGATAGCGGACCACCACGCGCCTCCGCGTTGCGCAATCCGCGTCACCGCGCAGAAAGTTTCGACGTTATTCACCACCGTCGGCCGATCCAGATAACCGCGTTCCACCGGAAATGGTGGGCGAATGCGCGGTGTGCCACGTTTGCCTTCGAGCGATTCGATCAATGCGCTCTCCTCCCCACAGACATAGGCGCCTGCACCGACATGGATGTCGAGGTCGAAGTTGAATCCATCGACACCGAGAATCTGCCGCCCCAGTAGCTGGTCGCGACGACGTTGCTCGAGAACCGACTGCAGGGTCTCCAGCATATAGCGGTATTCACCGCGCAGATACACCAGACCTTCAGTGGCGCCAATCACCCGGGCAGCCACCGTCATGCCTTCGAACACGGCGTCGGCCTGGCGTGTCAACAATACCCGGTCCTTGAATGTGCCCGGCTCGCCTTCATCGGCATTGCACACCACCACGCGTCCGCCATGTGCCGGACATGGCGAGTGCAGGCAGGCCCGCCATTTGGTGGCGGTACTGAAGCCTGCACCCCCGCGCCCGCGCAGCCTGGATATGACTATTTCATCGAGTGTGGCCTCCGCGCCGCGTGCCAGCGTCGCTCGCAGGGCCTCGCCCTGTGCCGCTGGCGAGGCCAGTAACACGTCAGGGCGACGCAGTTGATCGTCCACCCGCTGCCACTCGCCCGGCCACTCCTCGATGGGCACCCGGGCATGTACCAGCTCGGCTATTTCCACGACACGCAGTTCATCCAGGCGCGTCAGCACCTGGTGTTGATTGAGCAGCACAGCCGGTCCCTGGTCACCCAGGCCGGTGCAGGAGGTGAAATCGAGGCTGGCAGGTGCCGCCTGGCGCGGTTTTCCCGGCACGATATGCAGCAGTCGACACAGCTCTCGAGCCAGCATGCGACTGCCGAGCATGCGATCAATGACATTGTCGCTCCACAGGAAATGATATCGCCCGACAGGCTGCAAATGGAAGAAGTGATAAAAGCTGGCCACACCTTCGACCCGTGCAGGCGTCAGCCCGACGGCCGCCGCCACGAGGTGGAGGACCTTGCGTGACAGCCAGTGTGTCTCTGCCTGTACTTCGCGCAGGATCTGCACCAGCGCATCCTTGCGTGAATCGTAGCGCTTTACGACCAGTTCGACGATCTGTCGTTCGCTATCTGAACCGGAATCTGTCGGCTGCATGCGGATTGTCGTCATCATTGATGAGTGAAGGCGGTGTTCGCAGTCCATCGGTGAACACTGTGTCCAGAATCACAGCAATCCACATTTCATGCACCGCTGTCAACCCTGGCTACTGCTTGATAGTATCTGCAGGAGATCTCCCGGATGTCGTTCAGTAGCCGTCAACACGCAGCAATGGCCACCTATACTCCCTACTTACCATTCGGGAGCGAAGACGTGGCCATCGAACGCTTTAAACAGCTTATCCCTGATGCAGCTGATCAAATGCTGGAATTGATTCTCAGCACTGACACTTATGCTCAGCTTGCGTTGGCCCTGACGATCGTAGGCTTCTCCTGGCTCATCAACACCCGTCTCCGAACCATTTTTCCGTTGCTGTCGCGAAGCGAAATCACCAACTCAGTCGACCCGGTGCGCAAATTCATCAGGGTATTGGGAAATCTGGTGTTCCCCCTGTTGACGATCCTATTACTGAGTATGGCGGTTGCACTCAGTCGCCAGTACCTCGGCGAGTCCTGGCTCGTCAACTTTGCACGAATCCTGGCCGTACTATACGTGTTCCACACTGTGATTCGGAATCACGTCAGGAACGACTTCATAGCCACTGTGTTCCGATGGGTGGGGCTGCCGTTATTGCTGCTGCATATGCTCGATGTACTGGAGAAGCTCGTTGCCATCCTGGAGTCTATGTCTGTCACCATTGGAAACATAGAAATGTCAGCCTATGGGATATTGCGAGTCACGCTCTTCGGCTCTTTGCTTTTCTGGATGGGACGTGTTTCGAACAACACCGCCAAGGGGATAATTCGTCGCCAGGAAAAGCTGGATGTCCGCACCAGGGAAGTAGCCGCGAAATTACTGGAAGTATTGATCTTCGTCGTCATTTTCCTGTTGATTCTGCAAGTCATGGGGATCAACCTGACGGCACTGGCCGTATTTGGCGGTGCGCTGGGTGTTGGTTTGGGATTTGGCCTGCAGTCCATTGCTTCCAACTTCATCTCCGGCATCATCATTCTTCTGGACCGTTCCATATCCCTTGATGACTATATCGAGTTGGAAGATGGCCGCACCGGCACTGTCACGGAAATGTCTCTGCGCTCCACAACACTTGAGACCTTCGATGGCAAGGACATCATGGTGCCTAACGAGAAGTTCATCTCCGCAAGCTTTACCAACTGGACGCACAATCACAAGAAGCAACGTTATCGAGTCGACTTTTCTGTCGCCTATCACAGCGATGTTCGCAAGCTGGTGGAGCTGATTAAAACCGTTGTTGCCTCTCACGAACAAGTCATCAGTGGAGAGCACGTCCAGGCTGAGGAACGACCTGACTGTGAGATTGCCAGCTTTGGCGACTCCGGTATCAACATGTTTGTGGAGTTCTGGATGATTGGTATTGATGATGGCCGAAACAGGGTGGGCGGAGATCTGCTGCTGATGATTCTGGAAGCCATGCAAGGGCATGGTTATGAAATTCCGTTCCCCCAACGGGAAGTGCGAATACTCGACGAAGCGTCCACCGGTCTGGGGTGAATTCCAGGCTCCGGGAAATTGAAGTATTAACGGGTCAATGCGGCCACCGCCAGGGCAATCAGTACGGCAAAACTCTTTTCCGTGTCAGCTTGCAGTCTCCGCCTGTCCTGAGCGAACATGACGTGCGCGGACGGCTACCCGGCACAGGAGATACGCATGAGCCCGACCAAGAAACTGATCAATGCTGCTGATGACATCATCGATGAAATGATCGAGGGCATTCTGGGCGCACACGGCCATCTCGTCGAAGCCTGCGGCGACACCGGTCGGGTCATCGCCGCAAGGAGGACAGTGCCCGGTAA
Source organism: Granulosicoccus sp. (assembly GCA_013002205.1). Lineage (GTDB taxonomy): Bacteria > Pseudomonadota > Gammaproteobacteria > Granulosicoccales > Granulosicoccaceae > Granulosicoccus. The sequence continues at coordinate 65 of JABDKN010000276.1, read as the reverse complement.
GGTTGGCATCGTGGTCGGCGGTGGTTCCGGACATGAGCCGGCCTTTTACGGTTACGTCGGTCCCG
>JABDKN010000015.1 GCA_013002205.1 Granulosicoccus sp. | reverse complement strand
AAGTGAGCGATTGCGTAGCGTCGAGCCAAAACTGGTTTGCGTTCGATAGGTTGAATCGGTGTGATCTATCGATGCGACGACGTACCCCTGGGAGGCAATATTCTCGGCAAGATGCGACAGCAGAACGGGCTGTGCAACATCGAGTGTGTCCTCACTGAAATGGAAGATGGACCATATTGCAACAGTCAGATTATCCATTTCTGCGTGCACTGAGCTGATGCAAACATAACGAAGGTTCTTCGTCAAGACAATCCATGACGTGAGCTCAACTTTCGATCAAGCCATTGAAAGAAATAACCGCGGGGCTCTTCAACGCCTGTGGTCAGCTGATGCAGCGTGTAGGGATTGTTCAGCGTTGCACGCAGCAGCCTTTCGCTGCCTACGGTACCGCAGAAAAGTATTCCATCTCCTCGATTTACTGTCTCGGTGTCACCTGGCAACATGACCAGCCCACTTGCACGCCTGATGACCAGAGGGACGCATGGCAGCGCCTCGTCGAGTTTTCCGGGATCGAGAAAAAGATCGCCGAGGACCAGTTGCATGCCTGTGTCAAGGTATTCCATAACCGCCAATGCTTCTTCGGACGTTATGCCGATCCTGAAGAGATGTGGCGTTCGCTCTCCCACTGCAGCTTGCAGGCGATTGATGATCTCTTTCGTCGGCTGATCCTTGCCGTGCAGATAATCGATCAATTCGTTGATAAGCGGCGAGATCAGGGTCTTCAGTATTCGCCTTGCGGTGGTGAGACTCGACTGGAGTATCAGATCCGCTTTTGCAGCATCAAAGGCAAGCTGGTTTTCGTGCCGATTTTGGCGAACCACGGTAAACGCATCTGTGTTCAGGTGCTGCACGCACACCAGAATGCCCAGATTGTCCGAATCGCTGTCAGTTCCGGCGACGATACCGGCGGCCTGCTCGACGCCTGCTTCCCGGAGGGTATCGTGATCGGCAAATCCACGAACCACACGTCCGGGCGCTACGCATTCGTCAACATCCGGATCGATGACGACCACATGGATACCGTGGCACACGAGCCGGCGGTGCAATTCCTGACCCATACGACCATATCCGCACAGGATCCATTCTCCACAGGGAACCGTCAGCGGGTATCCCAGTCTGGTACCTGGTACGCCAACCAGCCAACTGTTCAGGTTGTGCTGCAGTGGTGTGACGATCGCCATGTCCAGCAGCTCGGCGAACACCGCAAATGGATTGACCACCTGCACATCGCGCAGGGAACTCAGGTGTTTACAGTGGCGCTCGGATGTCGAGCGGGAAATGACCTTGACCGCGGGGTTCAACAGCTTCGCGACGATGGCAATCTGCCGGTTGGTGTCCTCTTCATTGGTGAGCGCCACCACGGCTTTGCACATCGGCTGGCGTACACCTGCATCGATAAGATGCCGGGGGACGTCTGGCTGGGCGCATAAACCGAGCATCCTGACCCTGTAATCGCGCACGGCGAATGCCTTGATCCGCTCGGGGTCGCGATCCAGCACGGTTGCGCGAATACTGTGATCGCTCAGTCCGCGGGCCAACAGACTGCCGGTATCGCCAAACCCGCAGATGATGACGAAGGGATCTGTCAGGCGGCGTACACCCCGGGCGAAGCTGTGTTCGTTGACTGCTGTGGTGAAATGTGGATTTTGTACCAGTCGGATGATCGAGCCGATCGCGTACAACCAGGCGATCGCGCCCATATACAGACAAAATATTGCCCATAAGCGTTGCTCATCGCTGAACGCGTTGGGAATTTCACCAAATCCTGTCGTCGTGGCCGTGTAGGTAAAGAAATAAAACGCATGAAACAGACTCATTTTCTCTGGATTGCCGTCGACACCTGTACCCGGGATCAGCGCCATACCGGTAATGCCGACGGCGTAGACGACAATCAGCGCAAACACAGGCCTGCGCATGTGGCGCAGGACCACCATGGTGACTCGATCAAGATCTGAAGTCGAGGGCACGGGTGTCAGCCTAGCGCCGCGACATCAGCGCGTCGCCGATTAGAATGATCGCCGACACGACGTTCGCTGCCAGTGCCCCGGCAGCCAGTGACACGATGGTTGCCATAGACTCGGCAGTCGGTCCTGTTGCCGAATCGCTTTCAGCAACGATCCAGAAAATACGTGCCGAGATCAGCAACAGGTCGGCCACCAGGCTCGCGGCCAGCAACAATGCCCCGATCTGTGAACGATCACCAAGCTTCAGTCCGGTCGCTATCAGATTGACGAGTATCGCGATGGTGAGAATCCACACATCGTGGTGACTCGGATTGTCAATCTCTCCGATGACAAACACTAGGTTGAACGTGAGCGCCAGAATGGTGAAGAAACCGAAGACTACACGTTCGAAATTCATGCCTGGTCCTCGCGAATCGTGATGAATCCACTCACGCGACGCGTGATTTTCGGGATTAGCGGGTCAATAGTACACTTGGTCCCAAATCTAACACAATCAGTATGCCGGACCATCCCGATAATCCAGCCCTGATCGTGCAGCCTGTTCCCGGACGGTATCGTAGAGCTTGCGATCCAGTGAATCCGCAGCATCACTGTCTTTGCTGATTTCGGCTTCCAGGTACCGGTTTCGCTCTTCGGCAAGCCGGGTCAGTCGACCCTGAACATCATTTCGCTGGCTTGCGATATCTGCAATTGCCTGCCGTTGCTCTTGCGGTTTCAGTTTACTGATTGCGGCAGGCAATGCGTCCGCTTCCAGATCTTCCAGAGACACGCTGCCAGTGCTGACCGCTTCCACCAGCTCCTGCTCGCCCAACAGGTTTCGGCGACCACTGGCGCTTGCGTTGAACGCACCGCGACGTGCCAGTGCGCTGATCGATGATTCAGCCTTGAGTTTGTTGGTGGCTGCCTGCTTGGCTTCCATGCGCGCCTTCTCTTCACTGGAGCCATAATACAGACGCGTATCGTCCAGTTCGGCGGCAAGCCTTGCCATTTCATCATCGTACGGCGTGGTCAGCGCCACCGCACTTCCGGCCTGTTCCACCTGGAAGTATTTGCCTCCCCCCAGTTGTGCAATCGATTGCCAGACCTTTGCGGTAGTAGCCTGGTTACCACACTGAATTGCATTGATCACGATTCCATGTTGCCGGGCCAATTCCGCAGATTGCGGGTATTTGATGTCATTTTGATAGTCCATGTGTGGAGGTGCATCCCCGACGAGAAATATTGCCTTATAGGCATTCGCATCCTGACTCCAGGCCATTCTGTTCACGGCATCGTGCAGGGCCTGGTTTACGCTTTCCGGGCCATCGCCACCGCCTGCGGCAGAAAAGTCCATCAGAGCGGCATAAACTGAATCCACATCGCTCGATAAGTCGATAATCCGAGTGACATAGTCATCACCGCGATCGCGAAAGCCAACCAGACCGATACGAAACTCGGGTGACTGCTGTGCGGAACTCATGGTTGTTGCAATAGACCAGATTTTCTCCTTTGCCGTCTGTATCAGTTCGCTCATGCTGCTGGTGGTGTCGAGTACGAACACCACATCGACTGTCGGTGAAGCGAGTTCATTCACTGTTTCAGTCATTGTCGTGTGTGTGGATGTGTCCTGAGCATTTCGCAGACCATTCACCCAGGGATATGCACTGACGGTGGCGACCGTGAGGGCTGCGAGTAGTGTGCCGGAGAGTAGTGTATTCATGATTTTTTCCTCGTTATAAATGAAATCAGTCAGGTTGGTTTTTTATCGGTGAGCAGGCGCAGTGTCTCTTCGGCATTGCGCAGTGCCTTTTCAAATTGTTGTGTGTCGGAGGCGGCACCACGGCATGTTGATGTCGTCATACGGCGGCATCCCCGAATTGCAACAAAACCTGCCTGCACCAGGAAAAAGCTCCATACCGTCAGAAACACACTGTCAGTGTTCGTCGCAGCCCAGTAACCGGCACCCAGTGCAGTGAGCGAGAGTGCGAAGTCAAACATCATCGGCAGAATGCTCCTGTGAAAAAACAGCGCACGCATCGATGAAAGGGCTACAGCGTGCAGCAAGAGGTAGTCTGCAAGTGACGGTGAGAGCATCCACAGAATGATGGCGAATGCGCACCACAGTGACATGCAACTGACCCAACCCGTTCTACGATGACGGCGGGAACTGATACTCACCAGGTAGGCAAAGCACAATGCAGGTGCCAATGACCAGAGCAGGTCAGGAAATGTCATGCCTGGCCTGAATACCGTGAATACCAGGCTGGAAATAAAGGCTGAACC
>JABDKN010000310.1 GCA_013002205.1 Granulosicoccus sp. | reverse complement strand
GCAGGTGCATCCAGCCATTGACTCAACGCACTCTCCAGCCGGTCCCTGAACCGGGGGGTATTCAGATGCTCGGACACGGACTCCAGTCGCAACGTGATGTGGCCGGATACGGCCGACACCAGCTCACAGTTGCTCGCCAGCTGCTTTGGCATACCGGATACATCCAGTTCCGACACGATCTGGTGCCATTGCTGTGGCCGGATGTCACTGCGATCCGGAATGCTGGCGGCCGTGGTGTCGGCGAGCGGTTCTGCATCGGCTACGACAGCTGATTCGGTAGCCGCGTCTGCGATTGGTTGTGCCGCTGGCACCGCCGTTGATCCGGTGGCCGTTCCTGCGTCGGGGGCGGCCTCGCCACGTGCCGCCGCCAGTGCCGCGGCTCGCAGGGCACCCCCTGCGGACACCTCACCGCGGACCGGCAGTGATGCGGACACGGGGGCAGTAGCAGCATTCGCCTGTTGAGAGCTGCCAGCAGCTGCGTCCGTCGATGCGGATGACAGGCTGTCATTCGAGCCCTTGCCGGTGTCGCCGTCAAGCTGTGGCCGAAACGTGTTCATGCGCAGCAGGGCCATGTCGAACACCTCGCGAGGGTCCGCCGCAAACGGCATGTCACGACTGGCGTGCGTACCGATCTGGTAGAAAAGCTGCAGTTCGTCCGGGTGGATATCCTCGGCCAGCCTGGTCAACCGTTCATACCCCGGTGTGTCCTCCGACACGCTGCCTGGTACCACCTGCAGCAAGGCCATCCGGTGTAGCAGTGTCAGAATCTCGCCCATCACTTCGGCAAAATCCGGGGAATACTCGGCAAGCGTCTCCACCCTGTCAAACAACTGCGGCAGGTCTGCATTGCCCAGCGACTCGATCAGGCCCAGGACACTATCCACCGAGACACGCCCCAGCATGGACTCGACCTCAGACAAGCGCACCGCACCCTGGCCGAAGGCGGCGGCCTGTTCCACCAGGCTGAGTGCATCGCGCACGCTGCCTTCGGAGGCCCGGGCAATGAGATCCAGTGCAGGCCGGTCAAACTCGATGGACTCTTTTTCCAGGATGGTCGACAGATAGTTGGCCAGCGCTCCTGGCACCATGCGCTTGAGATTGAACTGCAGACAGCGGGACAGAACCGTCAGTGGTATGGAGTGCGGGTCGGTTGTAGCGAGCAGGAACACGACGTGTCCCGGAGGCTCTTCGAGGGTTTTCAGCAGTGCGTTGAAACTGTGTTTCGAGAACATGTGCACTTCGTCGATCAGGTACACCTTGTAGCGGCCACTGGACGGTGTGTAGGAGACGTCTTCCAGCAGTTCCCGCGTTTCATCCACCTTCGAATTCGATGCCGCATCGACTTCGATCAGGTCCAGGTAGCGGCCTGCCTCGATATCACGACAGGCGCTGCACTCGCCACAGGGCGAGGCGCTGACGCCATTGGTTTCACAATTGAGGCACTTGGCCAGGATACGCGCCAGGGAAGTCTTGCCCACGCCGCGCATGCCGGTGAACAGATAGGCGTGATGCAGGCGGTTGGTGTCGAGCGCATTGATCAGCGCCCGCAGCACCGGCTCCTGGCCCAGCATGTCGCGAAAGTGTTGCGGCCGCCATTTGCGCGCAAGGACCTTGTAGCTCATCAGATTCGCCGTTTGAGAAGTAAAGTCCGTAAGGTGTCTGGTGTGATGTTCAGAGCCGCGGTATCAAAGGCGGCATTCCGTACCAGCCGCATCCCGGCGCCCGATTCCACTGCTGCCGCTGCTCCCTTCCGGGCCTGACGGGGTTAACAGCTTGTCGTCGCGAGAGTGCCGATACGGAACACCATGACCCCGCCATTCTGGGGCCTCAAAGCACAGGGTGCAAGCCTTGGGTGACGTTCTTTTCCCTTGAAGTTGCCAGCGGCAGCGGCCGATAACTCGGTCAGTCATGGTTCTGTCACACTCGATGAACACACTCGCGCCCAGACAAGCAACGCGTTACCATTCAATGAATTCGAACAAACAGACGAAGCACCTCGCCATGCCGGGAAACATTCTGACTGTAGAGGATGAGTCCGCCATTCGCGACATGGTCAAGTTTGCACTTGAACGCCATGGCCTGACCGTGCACAGCTCGGGCTCCGCACCGGAGGCTCGCCAGGTAATGGCCACGCAGACCGTGGACCTGGCCATCGTCGACTGGATGTTGCCTGGCGGCAGTGGGCTTGAATTCGTCCGTTCACTGCGCAAGGATCCCCTGTACAACTCACTGCCGGTGATCATGCTCACTGCGCGCACCGATGAGCACGATATCACCGCCGGCCTGGACGCCGGCGCTGACGACTATGTCACCAAACCATTCTCACCGCGGGAGCTGCATTCCCGGATCAAAGCGCTGTTGCGACGCAGTCACGACTTTCACGACGATCCCATCCTGACACGCGGCCCCCTGAGCCTGGACATGGCCGCTCATCGTCTGCACGCCAATGGTGAGGAGGTCACGCTGGGCCATACGGAATTCAAGCTACTGGCGTTCCTGATGAAAAACCCCGATCGTGTGTACAGTCGCACACAGTTGCTCGACCATGTGTGGGGTCCGGGTACCTTCATTGAAGAGCGCACGGTCGATGTGCACATCCTGCGTCTGCGCAAGAGCCTGAAACCCTACGCAGCCGATAAGCTGCTCGCTACCGTGCGCGGCGCCGGTTACCGGTTCACCGCATCCTGAACAGGGGCAGTCACCATTCAGCGCGATTTCGGCCTGCCAACCCGGTCGCCACTGCGGCCCCGGGCGACTCAAGAAGCCGGTATCATCACTGTTCACCGCGATGTCAATGCCTGGGTACATGTTCTCGACCAGCCTGAAGACCGAGATAAGCTGGTTTCTGTCCGGTTTGCTGGCCGCGGCGCTGGCAGGCTTCATCATCGGATGGCCTGTTGCGTTCATCCTCATCTTTCTCCTCGTTTACAGCCTGTGGCTGCTGTATCGCCTGGACGTCATGGTTCACTGGCTCAGAGACGGCGCCAAGCCGGGTAGAGCCCCACCGACCAGCGGGCTTACCAACGAAATGGTGCAGCTGATTCATCGCGAGAAAAAGTACAGCCGCAAACAGAAGAACCGGTACCGGAAAACGCTGGCCCAGTTCAATTCACTGGCAGCCGACCTGCCGGATGCCACCGTGGTGCTGGATCGCGATTTCGAGATTCGCTGGTCCAATTCCGCAGCACGCCACCTGCTCAATATCCAGCCGGAACGCGATCGCGGGCAACGCATCGACAACCTGATCCGGGTGCCGAAGTTCCGCGAGTTTCTGCATAACAAGCACGGCGAGGATGAACTGGAAATCCCGGGACCGGGTGCTGCAGATCGCATCCTTGCCGTGCGCAAGGTTCGCACTGGCAAGCACATGATGGTACTGATTGCTGCCGATATTACGCAGCGGGTGCACATACGCGAAATGCGCAAGGCTTTCGTGGGTGATGTCTCCCACGAATTACGGACCCCGCTGACGGTCATCCGCGGTTATCTGGAAATGTTGCTGGAACACTCCTCACTGGATAAACCGCTGGCTGATGGCCTGATGCAGATCAAGGTCCAGTCGGATCGCATGCAGGGGATCGTCGAAGACCTGCTGCAGCTTTCCAGGCT
>JABDKN010000297.1 GCA_013002205.1 Granulosicoccus sp. | reverse complement strand
CGCTGGTTCAGTGCACCATGTATTCGCTTGGCGTATTCTCCACGATGTATTTGGTCGCCTCGTAGATGCACGTCCTGATCGCCTTTTCCATGGGTGTCTTTGCATAGCCGCCCAGTGAACCGGACAGGTTCCCGGAGCCGGTCAATGCACCGAGTGCTGCACCGATGTTAATGTCCTTGGCCACGCCCTCGACACGTGTAGCTGCCAGTACTTCAGTGGTGGCCGAATCAACGATGCGTATATCCATGGCCATCGTTGCCTTGTTGTACCCGCCGGATACCGCGCCCATCAACGCGGACGCCCGTTTGCCCAGCAATCCGCCGACTTTGCCGGAGGCGCCTGAACTCCCGGGATCAAAGCCCGTCACCGCGGCAATGACGGCAATGTCGGCGCCTTTGACTGCACCTCGCTGGATACCCGACCCATCGGTATAACCCTCTTCCTGCAATCCGATTTCGCTCTTTACCGAATCGATGTTCTGTCGTTCAAGTACGCGGTAACGCTTGCTTTGCACCAGTGAGGTGGTCAACATGTCCTTCAAGCCTTCAGAGATACCGGCATACTCGCTGGAAGAGAAGGAGATATCCGTACCGGCGATGCCGATGGTGGCTTCACTCCTTCCGACATTCCAGTCAAAATCGGTAACCGCCACCTTCGCCCGCGGTCCGTTATACGGCGGTAACTGGGTCTCGAGGCCGGTATCCACAGACGCTTCGGGCTTGACCATGCTCTCAAGACAGCCGGACAACAGCAGCGTCATGGGAATACACATCAGTAGAGTCTTTACGTATTTCGACATTTCCATCGCCTCGTGATTCGTGCATGGTTGCATTCAGTACACTGAACCTACTTCAACTGCGGGGTAAATAGTGGTTTCTTATACCAAGGACTAGTCCAAAAAAAGACATCGATCACGATTTCCGGCGGCCGTTTCAGCTGATTCAGACAGCGGTCACAGTGCATGCGTCGCGGTGTGGTCTGATCTTACTGTCATATCCTGCGTTGACTGTATTCAATGCTGCGCATTCCGTTGTAGAGTTGCGCCATGTCAGACAGGGCAACAATCTTTCACATCGCACGCAACGCCGAACTATCCGGTCACGACAAGGATCGGGACTATCGCTGCGCCTCCCTGGACAGCGAGGGTTTCATTCACTGTTGCGACAGGCGTCAGCTGGCAGCTGTGGCGGCCCGCTACTTCATGGATGTGGATGATGTCCAGCTGATGATCATCGCGGTAGACAATCTGGAGGCGCCATTGATCCACGAAAATACCAGGGGGACTGCAGAACTGTTTCCGCATGTCTACGGCCCCATCAATCACGCCGCAATTGTTGAAATAGTTCCCTTTGGCATCCATTCCGCTGACCGCATGGGCCTATGCGAATGAAATCTCCGAAAGTTGCTGCGCCTTCAAATGCCAACGAGGGTTCGGTGTCCCCTTCGGGCACTGCAGCTGCCTGCCTCGAATCGGTTAGTCTAAAGAGCTCGGGGGTTCAAGTGGACACCCATGGCACGATCGGACATCTGGTTCTTTCACAACCGGCAACACTCAATGCATTGACGCTGGAGATGGTGCAGTCTCTGCACGCTGGTCTCGATTCGCTGGAGAACGATGACACGGTTCGATTGATCATCATCCGCTCCGCGTCTTCACGAGCGTTCTGTGCCGGTGGGGACATGAAACATATTCGACAACTCTGTCTGGCTGAAGATTACGCCGCTGTCGAGGAATATTTCAGCCGTGAATACGCACTGAACCTTGCTATATCCAGATGCACTAAGCCCTATCTTGCCCTGATCGACGGGGTGGCCATGGGTGGCGGACTTGGCATATCTGTCCATGGCCGATTTCGTGTCGTGACCGAGCGTGCTTCCATGTCCATGCCGGAGACCAGAATTGGCTTCTTCCCCGATGTCGGTGCCTCCTGGTTTCTTCCTCGCCTGCCACAGCGCTGCGGCTACTGGATGGCACTGACCGCCGCGCCTGTAACGGCCCGGCAGGCCGTGCAGGCAGGCCTGGCCACCCACTACCTCGCCAGTGACAGTTTGACTGCGCTGGTGCAAACGCTGCAAGGTGACCTGCAAACAGATGCGGCCAGTGAGATCAGCGTAGAGTCTGTCGTCGAGAGAACCCTCCGAAGGCTTTCTCCCGTGGACAATGAACAGGCAGCGGCGCGGCAATTTCAGGACACCCTCAGGCAACGTGCCCGCTGGTTTGTCGATGATGATCTACCGGGTATACGGGCACGTCTGCACAGGGCATCGAACGAGTTCGATGATGCCGCGTGGATGCTGTCGTCACTTGACAGCGCATCGCCGTACTCGCTTGCCACCACCATCGATCTGTTCCAGCAGGCTCGGGGGCTCGATCTGCGAGCGTGCCTGCAGCTTGAATTCGCGACTGCACGTGCTGCCTGCCGGCACCCTGACCTTATCGAGGGGGTCCGGGCAGTGCTGGTCGACAAGGACAGGCATCCTGACTGGCGTGACGCCTGAGAGCCCGCGCTCGACAATTCTCCGTGCCGCACTCGCAGATGGATCAGAGTCCAGTTTACGATGAATAGTCGGAGCTAGAGCTGTGCGGAATCCAGTGCTATCGTGATCCCGGCGCTATTGAGAATGATGGTACTGGACGACTCCACCAATGGCAGCGTGCGCTCTGCGTAATACCTGGCAAGAATGATCCTGGCATCCAGAAACGCCTGGTCGGCCTCCGCGCTCTGTTTGAGTCGGGCGGCGGCCAAGGCTGCCCGGGCCATCATCCATCCTCCTGCCAGCCGTCCATGCATCATCAGGAATTCGACGGATATCGCTGCCGGCAGCGTTGCATCGTTCTGGCTCAGCAGCCAGGTATTGGCCGACTCCGCCGCGTCGATGGCAGATTCCATACGTGGCAGGATCGCTTTTACGTGTGAGTCATCCAGCGTGGCGATTTCCGCCAGAGTCGAGCGCATGTCAGCGATCAGTTCCGCCATTCCCCTGCCACCATCACGAGCTGTCTTGCGACCGATCAGATCGTTGGCCTGGATAGCCGTCGTGCCCTCGTAGATCGTCGTGATACGCGCATCGCGCAGCATCTGTGCTGCACCCGTCTCTTCGATGTACCCCATGCCGCCGTGTACCTGAACGCCCAGTGAGCACAGCTCCACACCCATCTCGGTGGACCATCCCTTGACCAGTGGTGTCAGTAGTTCACCTCGTCTCTGCATCCGTTCACGAACGTTGCTGTCCGGGTGTCGTCGCGCCACGTCGAACGCGGCCGCACAGGCAAGGCCAAGCCCGCGCATGGCCTCTATCGTTGAGCGCATGCTCATCAGGATACGACGCACATCCGGATGATTGATGATGCTTTGATCGTCCTCATCCTTGCCCAGCAGGGTGTTTCCCTGCTTACGATCACGCGCATAGCCGACGGCTTTCTGATAGGCACGTTCGGCGATTCCATAGCCTTCGACGCCCACGGCATGACGTGCCTGATTCATCATCGTAAACATATAGGCAAGACCGTGATGCTCCTTACCCACCAGATAGCCTATGGCGCCACCATTGTCCCCGTACGACATGACACAGGTCGGGCTGGCATGGATACCGAGTTTGTGCTCTATGGATACGCAGTGAACGTCGTTGCGCTCACCAGGGCTGCCATCTTCATTGACCAGGAACTTGGGCACGATGAACAGTGAGATGCCCTTGACGCCAGCCGGTGCATCGGGCAAGCGCGCCAGCACCATGTGAATGATGTTCTCAGTGAGATCGTGTTCCCCGTAAGTTATATAGATTTTCTGGCCAGTGATAAGGTAATGGTCTCCGGCAGGTTCTGCTCTGGTGCGGACGGCGGCCAGGTCGGATCCGGCTTGCGGTTCGGTCAGGTTCATCGTACCGGACCAGATACCTTCGACCATCTTCGGTAGATATCGCTGCTTGAGTTCATCAGAGGCATGATGATCGATGGCATCGACAGCTCCCTGGGTCAGCAGTGGGCATAGCCCGAAGGACATATTGGCACTGTGCCACATCTCCTGCACCGCCGCCGACACACACATGGGCAGTCCCTGACCGCCAAATTCCGGTGGGAAAGAAAGGCTGCCCCAGCCGTTTTCGATGAATTGCCGGTAGGCCTCCTGCCAGCCGTCTGGCGTCGTGACCTTGCCCTCTTTCCACTGACTGCCCTGCTGATCGCCAACTGAATTCAGGGGTGCCAGAATTTCGCCAGTGAATTTCGCCGATTCGTCCAGAATGGCTTCGACCAGATCCGCCGTGGCCTCCTCGAATCCCTCCAGCTCGGCAATGTCGGCCAGTCCGACCACCTGGTTCAGTACGAACGCAATTTCCTTGACAGGTGCAACGTAGGTCATCGGTTTTACTCTGTGTGTGAAAACTTCCGGAAGTCCTGGTCGGACTTCCGGAACTGCCTACCGGTCACGAGGCAGGTCGGCACTGCGACGGAGGCTATTTTCCGCTCTTGAACTGCTCGTTCCAGCGTTCGAAGGCGGTTTGCATTTCGCCCATGGCTTTCTCGGCGATGCTCTGCATGGTTGCAGCAGAAGCCTGAAACTCCTCAGCGAGCTTGGACCCGCGCGTCTCCCAGAAATCACGAGCTTCCATCATCGCCAGATGCTGCTTGAGTTCGACTTCGTCAAGCAGTTTCTTGGACTCATCCGAGGTTCGCGCAATGTAGTCGTCCACCACGGCCTTCGAAGCCTCCAGTTTATCCTGAGCTTCCATCAAACCCAGGTGCGCCTGCAACTGGGCCTCATCTGCCTGGTCGCCGGCTTTCTGCATCGCCTTGCTCAGCAGCTCATTGATCTGCCGCAGAGCATTCCTGGCTGTCTGCTTGATCTCCTTCGTGTCGTCCGGAATGTCGTCAATGAATTCATCGACCTTGTCCTGAATGGTTTTCAGTTCTTCCAGTGACCGATCTATTGCGTCGCGAATCTTCTTTTCCATCAGCAGCTCCTGTGGTTTCTGCCAGATCATTATAAACGCTTCGGCCGCTACCTCCCTGATGCTTGTCAATTCTGTCCCTGGCGCGGCGCACTGTCCGCTCGCAGGCAATTGCTAGCTGTCCAGTGCCGCGGACAATTCAGGTAATGCGTCGAAAAGATCGGCAACCAGGCCATAGTCAGCCACCTGGAAAATCGGTGCTTCCTCATCCTTGTTGATGGCGACGATGACCTTGCTGTCTTTCATACCCGCCAGATGCTGGATGGCACCGGAAATACCGACGGCGAGATACAGATCCGGCGCGACGACCTTTCCCGTCTGCCCGACCTGGTATTCATTCGGTACGAATCCGGCGTCCACGGCAGCCCGCGAGGCGCCAACTGCAGCGTTCAGTTTTCCGGCAATGTCGTCGAGCATCGAGAAATTCTCACCATTCTGCATACCCCGACCACCGGAGACGACGATGGACGCGCTGGTCAGTTCCGGGCGGTCAGATTGTGACAGTTCCTGCCCCACGAAGGACACCTTGTCGCTGATTTCTGCAGCATCGACCGCTTCCACACTGGCTGTACCGCCTTCTTCGGCAGCCGCATCGAATGCGGTGCTGCGTACACTGATAACCTTTACCGGGTCGCTGCTTCTGACCGTGGCCAGCGCATTGCCTGCGTAGATCGGCCTGACGAAGGTGTCCTCACCCCTGACTTCAATGATGTCGGAGATTCCGGATACATCCAGCAGTGCTGCTACCCGGGGCATGACGTTCTTGCCTGCGGCTGTGGCGGCGAACAGGATGTGACTGTAGCCATCTGCATGCCTGACCACCAGGGCCGACAGATTCTCGGCCAGCTCATGCGCATAGGCGTCATGCTTTGCCAGTAAGACCTTGCCCACGCCGGCAATCGCGGCAGCCTTCGCGGCTACTTCCTCGGCACCACTACCAGCGACCAACAGGTGTATTTCCTGGCCAATTGCCGCGGCCGCAGTGACCACGCTCAGCGTAGCCGGCCTTATATTGCCGTCTTCGTGTTCTACAAGAATCAATGTGCTCATGTCGATATCTCCTGTTGGCGGCCCGGTTCAGATGACTTTGGCTTCATTGCGCAGCTTATCCACCAGCTCGGCAACATTCTTGACGATAATGCCCGCTGCACGCCTGGGCGGCTCGTTGACCTCGACTACCGACAGGCCGCTGGACACATCAACACCGGTATCTGCCACCGGAATGATTTCCAGGGGCTTTTTCTTCGCCTTCATGATGTTGGGAAGTTTGGCGTATCGAGGCTCGTTCAAGCGCAGGTCGGTGGTTATGATCGCTGGCATTGTGACCTTGATGGACTCGAGTCCGGAGTCCACTTCCCGAGTAACCTTCAACTGATCACCGTCGAATTCGACACGGGAGGCAAAGGTTGCCTGGGACATGCCACTCAGGGCGGAGAGCATCTGGCCGGTCTGATTGGCATCATCGTCTATCGCCTGCTTGCCGAGCAGGACCAGGCCAGGTTGTTCCCGGTCGACGAGGTGCTTTAACAGCTTGGCTATGGCCAGCGGTTCCAGCAGCTCATTGGTTTCGATGAGTATGCCGCGGTCGGCGCCCATGGCCAATGCAGTACGAATGGTCTCCTGACTCTGCACCGGGCCGATCGATACCGCAATCACTTCGTCCGCATTGCCTGCCTCCTTGATACGCAGGGCTTCCTCTACGGCGATTTCGTCGAACGGATTCATCGACATCTTCACGTTCGCCAACTCGATGCCGGATTTATCTGCCTTGACCCTGGCCTTGACGTTGTAGTCGAGAACGCGCTTGACGCCTACGATGATCTTCATTGGCAGCTGCCTGTTTGTTATTCCATAAATTATCGATACGATTTTAACCGTTTAACGGTTATCCTCGCGTTTTTTTACTTACCGGATGGCGCTATTCCCGCGCTTGGAGTCGCATGCCATTCGGAAAAGGTCTTTGCCGGGTGCATGGCCTGGTACAACCCCACTCGACCGGCGGGGCTACTCGCCGATATCCTCGTTCCACAGACCGGGTTCCGCCGCGATGAATTCCTCCATCATGGCAATACAGTTCGCATCGTCAAGTACGTCGACCCTGACACCACGGCTTCGTACGTAATCCTCCGGCCCCCGAAAGGTCTTGTTCTCACCAACCACGACATGTGGAATGCCGTACAGCAGAACCGCACCGCTGCACATGTCGCAGGGAGACAACGTAGAGTACAGCGTGGCACGCCTGTAGCTGCTGGCCGGCAGCCTGCCCGTCTCTTCCAGGCAATCCATTTCGGCGTGACGGATCGTACTGCCCTTCTGCACACGCTGGTTGTGGCCACGTCCGATGATCTTACCATCGAGCACCAGCACCGAACCAATCGGGATACCGCCTGCTGCCCGACCCTTGCGAGCCTCCTCGATCGCAGCCTGCATGAAGGGTGCGTGATCTGCCATTGGCCTCATTCTCCACTAATCCTGGGAGCCAGTGTACCCAGAATGCAGCGGGGCTTCACAGTGTATGCAGCTTCAGGTATGAGGACAGATGCAAGACGTGTATCAGTCCAGTTGCACCCGCCCGTAGACCTGTACGCTGACCTGACTGGTACCGGCTTCGACCACCGGTTCCGCCACTGCCGAGCTGCGCATCACGTCGGCCATCTCGGCGCGGGCATTGAACATTGGCCCATTGCCCTGATCGCTCTGGACATTGACCTCCAATACCTTGAACGCGGAAGCACCCATGTTTTTCTGAATGAGACGTGCGCGCTCCTTGAAGGCGTTCAGCGCTTCATCGATCAGGTCGTCAGCGGCAGCCTTGCGAGTAGCAGGTTTTACCGTCAGACGAATGCCTTGCACCTGGAGCTTCTCCTGCAGCGTCTGGATGGCCTTGCCCGCGACCTCGAAGTCATCGGTTTCCAGCTGCAGGGTCTGGGTAGCACGCCAGCCGATGAGTCGGCGAGACTGGCTGGTGTCATAGCGCGGGTAGGTCTGGTAATCACGTGTCTTGACCTTCAGGGTCGAGTAAGGGCGCAGGAGGTCGACCGCCCAGGCCATGGTCGAATTCACCTTGTCGGCCAGTACCGCAGGGTCCTTGTCCTCCTGCTGCACCACCAGGGAGGCGATCATCAGATCGTTGTCGACGTCGGCTGATGCTTCGCTGCTGAGACTGAATACGTTGTACAGCGTCTCCGATCCCGTCTGCGCATGTACTGGAGCCATGACCAGCATTGCAGCAGTACAGACGATGCCGATCCGGCAAACTCTTCCAGCGATAGACATCAACATCTTCAACATAATCCTCTACTTACCGGGGTCGGACCATGATTTACGGAGGTCGGACCATGAAATCTGCTTAGCGGCCGTTCTATTACTTGTTTTCGGTCGTTTAACACGTGAAAAAGGTCTATTGTTTATATTGTTTTTCGATAAATCATATACTTATGATGGTCCGACCCGCGGCGGGTTATTTTTGGAGGATGGCGGTGACGCCCATGCCTCCGGCGGTGCACACGGAGATCAGGCCGCGGCCGGAGCCCCGTTGATCGAGTTGTTTGGCCAGAGTGCCCAGAATTCGCGCACCGGTGGCGGCAAACGGGTGGCCGACGGCGAGACTTGAACCGACCTGGTTCATGCGGCTCTGCTCGATCGAGCCCATTGCACCGTCTCGTCCAAGCTCATCACGGCAATATGCATCATCCTCCCAGGCCTTCAGCGTACACAGCACCTGAGCGGCAAACGCTTCGTGGATCTCGTAAAGATCGAAATCCTGCAGTGCCAGCTCGCTGCGTTTGAGCATGTCACTCACCGCCACGGTGGGCGCCATCAGCAAGCCTGCACCCCGGACGAAATCCACCGCGGCAGTCGCCGAATGGGTCAGGTAGGCCTGAATGGGCAGACCACGCTCGCGCGCCCATTCCTCGCTGCACAACAGAACTCCGGCCGCGCCATCGGTCAGCGGCGTGCTATTGCCTGCCGTCAGTGTGCCGGACGCCGTCTTGTCGTATACCGTGGGCAAGCTCGCCAGCGACTCCATGCTGGAATCGACACGCAGGTTATTGTCTCTGACGACCCCGGCACAGGGAATCAGCAGGTCGTCGTAGAAACCACGGTCATATGCCGCAACTGCATTCTGGTGAGAGCGCAGGGCCAGTTCGTCCTGCGCCTGTCGAGTGATGGACCAGGTCTTTGCCATCAGCTCACAGTGCTGACCCATGCTCAACAAGGTACGCGGCTCATTGACCGACGGTGGTACAGGGGCCAGCTCCTTTGGTTTGAAACCCTTGAAGACACCGAGACGCGATTTGATGCCCCGCGCCTTTCCCAGGGAGACCAGCCGTCTGGAAAATTTCCTGTTGAATACGATCGGTACGTCGCTCACCGTGTCGGTGCCAGCGGCAATTGCCGAATCGATCTGCCCGGTGGCGATCTTTGCTGCTGCCGTCATCGCAGCCTGCAGCGACGTACCACATGCCTGCTGCATGGTCAGCCCCGGAGTGGTGGCCGCCAGACGTGTGCTCAGTATGGCTTCGCGCGCAAGGTTCCAGTCCCGCGAATGAGTGATGACAGCGCCTGCATTGACTTCGCCCAGCCGCTCTCCTTCCAGCGCGTAGCGATCAACCATACCGCTGAGCACAGTGCTCAGCATCTTCAAGTTGGATAGTTCAGCGTAAGCGGTATTGGAACGACAGAACGGTATGCGAAGACCGCCGACGACAGCGACCGGTTTGAGTGAAAGTGCCATCAGGCGCTTGTCTCCTGTTGTTTGAGATAATGCATCGGTCCACCCAGAAAAGGCGCAAAGCCGGTGCCGAATATGATGCCCGCATCCAGCAGGTCATCGTCGGCGACGATGCCATCGGTCGAGGCCGATCGGCATTCCGCCAGGAATGCGTTCATCAGCCGGGCGGACAGCTGATCGGCATAGGTGCTATCCAGTTCCGGTGCCTGGCGATCAGCCTTTCCTTTCGTCCAGGTGTAGAAACCCTGGCCGGATTTCTTACCCAGCTCCCCGGCATCCAGCTTCTTCTGCAGCAGCTCCCGCTGTTCATTGACGTCACCGCTTGCCAGCGTCTCAGCTACTTTCATGCACACATCGAGACCCACGATATCGGCCAGCTCGATCGGACCCATCGGCATGCCGAAGCGAATGGCTGACGCATCGATGACGTCGCGGTCCACGCCTTCCAGAAAAAGCGTGAACGCTTCCATCAGATAAGGCGCCAATACGCGATTGACGAGAAAACCGGGAGCGCTGCGAACCGGCAGGGGAAAGCGATTGATCTGCGCACAAAAGGCACAGCCCCGGGTGACAGTCTGCTCATCCGTACCCTGCCCGTGAATGACTTCGACCAGTGGCATCTTCGCCACCGGATTGAAGAAATGCAGTCCGATCAGTCGCGAAGGCTCTGCAAGGTCACGTGCGAGATCTTCCAGCGGCAGGGCGGATGTATTGGTAGCCAGCACTGCATGCCCGGCCATGCGCGGTTCAATGGAGGCGTACAGCGCACGCTTGGCATCTGCATCCTCAAAGATGGCTTCGATGATCACGTCGGCACGCGGCACTCCCGCCCCCGAAACATCCGCCATGAGTCGCGCCGTCGCTGCAATGACGGCAGGCTTGCTGCGCAGCCGTTTCCTGAAAAGAGCTTTGGCTCGCTTGAGCGCAGGTTCGATCAGTTGCGCTTCACGATCCTGCAAGGTCACTTCCAGTCCCTGCAACACGCACCAGGCAGCAATGTCCCCACCCATCACACCGGCACCCACCACATGCACCCGTCGCACCGCAAACTCTTCAGCCTTACCCAGTGCTTTCATGCGCTCTGTCAGGAAGAAGACACGGCGCAGGTTCCTGGCCGTCTCTCCCACCATCAGTTCGCCGACCATCCTTGCCTCACCCTCGAACATACGACGACGATTGTCCCGGTGCTCCGCCCACAGGTCGATCATCCTGAAAGGAGCCGGATAATGCTGCGGGTTGACTTTCTGCGCAGTCTTCCGGTGTAACACCCTGGCCAGGGTTCCGCGGGCCGGTTGACGATTGGTCAGACTGGCGGCGACAGAGGCCGCACGCCGGCTGCGTTTCTGCACCACGGCACGTCGGGCACTCCAGTGCAGTGAACTGAACTCATCGACCAGTTCATCGATGACACCAGCCCTGCGCGCTGCTGGTGCACGCAGGTTTCGCGCGGTCAACATCAATTGCATGCCGGCAAGACCACCAACACGTTCGGTGAGCCGCGTCGTCCCCCCCAATCCGGGGAAGATGCCGAGCTTCACTTCGGGAAAACCCACGCGTGTCTCGTCCACGTTGAGGGCGACGATGTAATCACAACACAGGGCCAGTTCCAACCCTCCCCCCAATGCGAACCCGTGTATGGCTGCAACCGTATGGCAGGAGAGATTCTCCAGGCGGGAGAATACCTCATGACCCTGTCGTATCTTCTCGCTGACCTGCTGTGCCGATTCATAGTGGTCGAACTCGCGAATGTCAGCACCTAGAATGAAGCTGCCGGGCTTTGCAGAACCGATGACCACACCGGCGGGCACGTCCTCCTCCAGCACGCCGATGATTTCACCCAATTCCCGGATCACCGCCTCTGATAATGAATTGCTGGTTTCTCCCTGTCGGTCACAGTCGACCCAGACGATATCCTCGCTGTCGTGTTCTACCCGCCAGTGATCGTAATTTTCGAAGCGTATCGACATGAATGGTGCTCTCGATCAGTTGTCAGTGTTCAGCGCAGGCAACTTGCGTTGTTGCAACCGGCAAGCCTGCGTACCAGGGACCAGGCCGATGATGCCTGTCAGAAAGTAAGACTGGTGGACACATAGGGTTTGACGTCGCCTTTATCCGGGTCCCACGCAAGATCGAGCCGCAAGTCCGTGTTGGTCAGGGCTTCCAGTTTCCAGCGTAATCCTATACCACCGCGCAGGTGTTGCTCGAGTAGATTGACATCATTACCCAGATAGACGTTCCCCATGTCGGCAAATACCAGCCATCTCCAGGCCGGGTAGGCGAAAAAGCCTGCCAGGTATTCCACATTGAGCAAGGTCAATATATTGCCGGTGTGTGCATCCGATTCCATACCGCGCAACAGTTCACCTCCGCCTATCCGGTAGCTGCGTTCACCAAACGGTGCCCGGTCACTCACACCCAGTCGTGCCTGAACGTTCAGATTGGTCAGCGCACGGGCCAATGGCAGATACCAGCGCGCCTGCACATCCGCTCTGGCATAGCTGAAATCCGAACCCAGCGAGGTGTCGGCAAGAATCAGTGTTGCGCCATACTGGTGTCCTCGACGTCGATAAGGGTCCTGGTGCACCCGCGTTACGTCAAAACCACCGACCAGCGCAATGTCCTGGCCATCGCTGAACGGTCCGGCGGTACCCGAGCGCATGTCATACGAACGCAGCTCTATTCCGAAGCCTGCAAAGTAGCTCAGACCACTGATACCGGAGGTATCGCTGGCCCAGCGAGCCAGGCGAAAACCGCCTCTACGGGACTGCCGCAATGTTTCTCCATAGACGATGCCGTCCTGCGCCAGCTGGGCATTGCGGCGCTCGAAGGTGGAGCGCAGGCGCATGCCGTAACGGCTGCCGAAAAAACGCGGCACGGTATAGTCGATACTGTGAATATAACCGGCTCTGCCCTGACCATCGTTTTCCTGTCGCTTTTCGCTGGTCAGCTTGACCTGGTGAAGTCGACCTTGAAAGTTATCCCAGCGCAACTGTGCACCCAGACGCAGTTCGCCGTCGGATGTGCGGCTGAAGCGGGGAATGGGCAGAAAGAATATTTTCTCGACGACGTGGTAATACAGCGTCAGCTCATCACCATTGAGCTCAAGCTGTGCCTGCACCGACTTGAAAAGTCCAAGATCAAGAAGATTCTGGATACCATCGATGATTGCATCCAGGGAACACGCGACACCCTCCTGCTGGAATAATTCACGACGTATGACCTGTTCACGGGTGACCTTGTTACCGGTGAATCGAATGGCGTCGACCGTGCGCTCACACCATTGCTCACCGGGGATGGCGTCCGCAGCACCGGCATCGCGAGTGGCAACGGATACGATGGTAAGTAAGGAGAGTGACAGACACACAAGGCGCCATCTGCGACCGGTCAGGGTACCCATCCCGTCAATTCAGCGGAATCGAGCTATACGCAGGTGTGATGGTCAGTGGCAATATGCTCCAGCTGTACGGGTACTGACGCATGACAGGCGATCCTTGAGATTACCAGACGGGTTCTGGAGGCGTTGCAGCGGACGCTGATTCACCCAGTATCACCACTCAAGTATCGTGCCGCATGATACCTGCCCGGCAGGTTGCGGCGGACGCCCTGTACACGCAGCGGGATAAACGTGCGCCGGACACAACAAGGTTCGCCTCGAGAGCCGTGATACTTGAGCCCGGAGCGTCGCGTCGGTGTAGTCGCCTCCTAAATGATCAACGCGGTTTCCCGCCACCGAAGGGCTAGTCTGCTGTCACAGCGCCGGCAGACCACGGCGACGATGGCCCTCATTTCCAGCTGGTGAATCGTTGCCACGGTTGGCCGGTGATTCTGAATCACCGCTGATCGCCTCGCTCAGGTGGCGCGGCAGGTCTGACAGACTTGACATCAGAGTCTGTGTACCGGATTCTCCTTGCACGCGACTGTACAGCGCAGCATCCAGCGTCATGAGCAGATCCCGCGCTTCACCCTTGGGCAGCCGGGATGAGATTGCACTCAGTGTCAGCGGGGGATCGGCCGTCCATTGACGCGCCGCCCAATCCAGCAGCGCTGTTCTCAGTGCCACGGGATCGGAACCCTTACAGGCTGTTGACACTGCAGTCAGGGGCGACAGACTCTGTACGGCTTCACCCACCCGTTGGCGAACGGCATCCAGGTGTCGTGGCGAATCTCCCGCCTGTCCGCGCCGCAACCCCGGCGCAGGATGGTACTGCCACCGGCGCCACAGAATCCAGCCAAGACCGAGGAACCATAAAGTGAGACTGGCCAGCGCCACGTTACGCCACGAATCGGCTGACGCCTGAATGGCCTGGACCGTGGCCATACTCTGCGCGCCGTCCTGCACACCCTTTCCGGAACTGGCTGGACCACTGGCCACCGCTGTCATCGGGTTCGATGCCGGCCCCGACACGGAACCTGATGGCAGAGCGCCGGCTGCCAGAGCATCCACCGATGAACCCGGCCTGTCGACGGCACCAGGCGACTCAACCGCAGTGGCAGTATTCGACGCAGCCATAGCCTCATTCGCAGCCGAGCCGCCGCCAGGGGTGCCAGGTTCTACGGCGCCGGGAATGCCGGATAACGGTCGTTGCACAGCCGCATCAGGCGGCGCCACCAGGATGATCTCCTCGGGCAGAACGGCGGTTTCCACATTACCGGTAGTGGTATTGAACCACTCGACACGGACTTCAGGCAGCACCAGTGCACCGGTTCGCTGAGGTATCAATGCCCACTTGACGGTTTG
>JABDKN010000292.1 GCA_013002205.1 Granulosicoccus sp. | reverse complement strand
GCTCTGGGGTAGTCACACCCCGATTGCCGCGCTGACCGGAGAGCGTGTCGAAATGATGTTCCACAACATGTCGATGATGGCGCACCCGATGCACCTGCACGGACATGTTTTCCAGGTGGTGAATGTGAACGGCCGGCGAATCGCAGGCGCGCTGCGCGACACGGTGAATGTTCCACCAATGGGCAATGTGACGGTCGCGTTTGATGCCGGAGAGGTAGCACCTTGGATGCTCCATTGCCATCATATGGCGCACATGGCTACCGGAATGATGACCGAACTGGATGTCAGAAGGGGGTGACGGTGGCCAGGAGCGCTCCGACCTGGTGGTGAATTTCAAGTAAGCGATCAGTAGAAAGTCACATGGTTTTGTTGTTGCAGGTGCCCATGAACGACTTGATCGTCTCGGACAATCGACATACCGTTTTCGGTTGACCTCACGCACTCGCGCTGCTGCCAGTTTGACGAATTCGGGCAACTTGCATTAAATAGCCGGTGAGGCTGGTAGATTCCGATTGGAAATCCATGATTACTCAGGGCCCGTCATGAAGGATCTATTCCCCGGGGTCGTTGAGGTCTGCCCGGGCATGGTGCTGTTGAACGATTTTGCCGATACGGCCGAACTTGCCACCGAGCTGGAGCGCGTGTTGGCGGCAGCGCCATTGCGACAGATGCAGACCTCGCGGGGATTCCCCATGTCGGTCCGGACCAGTAACTGTGGCCAGCTGGGATGGATATCTGACCGGCAGGGCTATCGGTACACGGCCATCGATCCTGTGACCGGCAAGCCATGGCCCGCCATGCCATCGATGTTCCAAACCCTGGCCGAGCAGGCCGCTCTGGCGGCCGGATTCGATCATTTCAAACCTGACGCCTGTCTGATCAACTATTATCTGCCAGGTACGCAAATGGGAGCTCATCAGGACAGAGATGAAATGGATTTCACCGCCCCGATCGTGTCCGTATCCATGGGTATCGATGCACGTTTTTTTGTCATCGGACCCGAGCGACAAGGGCCGTCGACCGCAGTAGACTTGCGTGATGGTGACGTGCTGGTGTTCGGTGGGCCTGCACGCCGGTTCTACCATGGGGTGCGCAGGCTGAAAGCCTCCGAACATCCTCGCCACGGCGCGGTTCGCTGGAACCTGACGTTTCGCAAGGCCCGCTGACCGGGAGATGAGCTGGTGCTGGATCGCAGTGATAGGCAGGGCAGGCAGGGCAGCAGTGCCCGGGATTGCCGTGTCCGCGTCAACCGCACTGTTCTGGCAGCCATTCTGCGAGTGTCGCTGCTACCGGCGGCTATGCTGAGCACCTCGTACCCGGCCAGCGGTATGATTCTGGACTACCTGGAGCCCGTCACGCTCGACGCCGGTGAGCGAATGCAGCAGGCATTGCCACGATTGGCCAACGATGGTATTCGTGTGGAGATATTGCTCGGCACCGCACCGCAAGGTGCCAGGCTGGTGGTGGATGACAGCGGCAGAATGCTGGTCGACTGGCAGAGCGGACCAGATATGGCCAAAGAGACGCTCATCGAGCTGCTGGTCAGAAATGCAGATTCCGGCGAGCTGCTGGAGACGCGCTACCTGCTGGTGCGACGGGAACCCAAGCCTGTGACTCAGCCTGTCGTGTCGGCCGCGCTGCCTCCTTTGCTGGGTCCCTATGAACACCAATTCCTGCAGGCAGGTATACAGTGGAGATTTCTGTTGCGGCCTGACGCCTCGGACAGTGACACCGTGGAGGTCATGGCAGGTGAATTGCCCGATGGAGCCATGTTGGTCAAAGAGAGTGCCGGTGGTTACCAGATTCTGTGGACACCGGCAGACAACCAGCTGGGAACCAGGCGCATCGTGCTTCGCGCCAATGACAGGGCGCGACCCGGCACTGTCGGTGAGGCGACTTTACTGGTGAGTGTGGAGGCCCGTGACAAAGCGCCGCAGAGGCCGCGCCCACCATCCACCGAGCTGATGCCGCGAATTGATCCTCTGGCCAACCAGGTCATCAGTGCCGGTCGGGTAGTGTCGATGCGCGTCACCGCCAGCATTGCCGACGGAACGGCGCCGGTCCTGCAGGTGGACAGACTGCCTCGAAACGCCAGTTTCGATATCAATGATGATGGCAGTCGCACGTTCTACTGGCAGACAGGTGACCGGGATCAGGGTGAACACCTGTACCGATTCATTGCCATCAATCCGGACAATACCCGGCTGCGTTCATGGCGCGAAGTGCTGATCGTCGTCGGGGACCCTTCACGCAACAGGACGCTACCGATCGAGCCGCCGCCTGGCGTGCGCGAGTAATGCCGGTGTAAGCTCAACGTCCCCCATTGTTGAACGAGGTACGCTTGGAGCGTTTCGACAGACAGTCTGACAACGTCAAGGGGGCTCTGGTGCTCATGATGGCGGCCTTCGGGTTCTCGCTGATGGTCGCCATGATCAAGCTCGCCGGCGAACGACTGCCGGTTACGCAAATACTGTTCATTCGCCAGCTTGGCATGACGATGATGCTGGGGCCGGTACTGGTGAGAACCTTCCCGGGCTCCCTGCGTACCAGGCGACTGCCGTTGCAGTGTGCCCGGATATTCCTGGCGCTGATTGCCATGTTGTGCGGTTTCACGGCGGTCGTGCATATGCCACTGGCCGATGCCATGGCCATCGGCTTTGCCAAGAGTTTCTTCGTCACCATCTTCGCCGTACTCATTCTCAAGGAGACGGTCGGCCTGTATCGATGGTCTGCAGTGGCCGTCGGTTTCATTGGCGTTCTGATTATGTTGCGTCCCGGTACCGAAGGCTTCGGAATCTATGGCTGGCTGGCCGTAACCGGTGCCGCCAGTGCCGGGCTTGTCATGGTGATCATCCGCCTGCTGACACGTTCCGATCCACCCAGCACCATTCTTGCCTACCAGGCTATCGGTGTGGGCGTGATCATGGCCGTCCCGGCCATGGTGCAGTGGGTGCCGCCCACCAATCAGGAGTGGGGTTTGCTGGGGGGCATCGGGGTCGTATCCTATTTCGCGCAGAAAGCAAACATCTACGCATTCTCTTACGGTGAGGCATCGCTGCTGGCATCTCTGGATTATGTACGGCTGATCTACGCGACCCTGTTCGGCTGGATCCTGTTCAGCGAGCTGCCCGCATTGAGTACCTGGATAGGAGCCGGTATCATCGTCTCTGCATCCATCTATACGGTGCTTCGTGAATCCACTCGTCAGCAACGGCTGGCCAGTGGACCCGACGGTCGAGGGCTGGGTACTGGTTGATCTCAATGAGATTGACCTCGATACAATCCGGATCACCAGGGCAGGTAATGATCCACGAGCATGAAACCAAACAACCACATGAGATAGGTAATCGAGAATGCAAATGTTCTCATTGCCTGGTTGGCACGAGCAGGAACATACAGCATGATCACCTGGTAGAGAAACATGATTCCCAGCCCGAGCGCTCCAGCCAGGTACACCATGCCGCTCATCCTGATCAGATAGGGAAAAATACTGATGACTAGCAGAAGAATCGTATAGAGCAGAATCTGCAGTCGTGTGTACGCCACTCCATGTGTCACGGGTAGCATGGGAATGTTTACTTTTGCATAGTCAGCACGGCGATGAATCGCCAGGGCCCAGAAATGCGGTGGAGTCCAGAGGAATATAATCAAAAACAAGAGTAATGCTTCAGCGGTCACTTCCCCCGTCACCGCGGCCCAGCCAAGCACGGGTGGCATCGCGCCCGCTGCACCACCAATCACGATATTCTGCGGAGTCGCCCGCTTCAGGTAGACTGTATAAATGACGGCATAGCCAATCAGTGAGAACAGTGTCAGTATCGATGTGAGCACATTGACAAACAGAGTCAGTAACAACATGGCGGCCACACCCAGTGACAAGCCGAATACCAGACATTGTCGTGTGCTCAATAGTCCCCGTGGAATAGGCCGGTTTCGAGTACGCTTCATGATGCCATCGACCCGCTGATCCAATACGTGATTGAAAGTGGCGGCAGATCCTGAAGCCAGGCCAATGCCGAGCAATCCGCAAAGGGTTTCCTTGAGTGGCAGCCATCCGGGAACGGCCAGCACCATTCCCACCAGAGCGGTAAACACCAGTAGTAGAACTACTTTTGGTTTGGTGATCTCCAGATAGTCACGCCATTGACCGATGACTACCAGTGCCGGCTTATGCGCCCTTTCGATCTTTGATGTGATCATTGGCCAATCCATTGTTCCTGAT
>JABDKN010000254.1 GCA_013002205.1 Granulosicoccus sp. | reverse complement strand
CCCCCCACCCCCGGGGCTAGCTGGCTTTTGCCTGGCGGGAATTGCGCTTGCGGTCCGTCTCTGTCAGGAATTTCTTGCGGATGCGGATGGACTCCGGTGTGACTTCGACCAGTTCGTCGTCGTCGATGAATTCCAGTGCCTGCTCCAGGCTCATGTTGATGTGCGGGGTCAGCACGATGTTCTCGTCGGTTCCGGAAGCACGGACGTTGGTCAGCTGCTTGCCCTTCAGGCAGTTCACGGTCAGATCGTTGTCGCGAGAATGAATGCCGATGACCTGTCCTTCGTATACCTGGGCATTGGCGCCGATGATCAGGCGGCCGCGTTCCTGCAGATTGAACAGAGCAAAGCCCAGAGCCTTTCCCTGGCCGTTTGATATCAGCACGCCATTGCGACGAGCACCGATACTCAGGTTCAGCTGTGGTCCATAATGATCGAACACGGAGTAGATCAGTCCGGTGCCTGAAGTTGCCGTCAGAAATTCGGTGCGAAAACCGATCATACCGCGCGCCGGAGCGACGTAGTCCAGGCGCACACGGCCCTTGCCATCGGGCACCATGTCCTTCAGATCGGCACGCCGTTCACCCATCTTTTCCATGATGCTGCCCTGATGCTGCTCTTCCACATCGATGGTTATCTGCTCGAACGGTTCTTCCACCCGTCCATCGTCACCAGTACGGGTAATGACCACCGGTCGCCCGACGCCGATCTCGTAACCTTCCCGCCGCATGTTTTCGATGAGTACCGAGAGGTGCAGTTCACCCCGGCCGGAGACCTTGAAGGTCTCGCTCTGCTCCGTACGTTCAACCCGAAGAGCCACGTTGTGCAGGAGTTCGGTCTGCAGGCGGTCCCAGATATTCCGGCTGGTGACGTACTTGCCTTCCTTGCCGGCGAAAGGTGAGCTGTTAGGCTGGAACATCATGCTGATAGTCGGCTCGTCGACCGTCAGCGGCGGCATGGCGTCGATGGCCGCAGGATCACACAGGGTGTCGGAGATGTTCAGTTTGTCGATGCCGGTGATGCAGACGATATCGCCGGCCTGTGCAAGGTCGGTCTCGATACGTTCAAGGCCATGAAATCCGAGCACCTGCAGGACCCTGGCGTTGCGCTGTTTCCCATCTGCACCCACCACCCGCACCTGCTGATTGGGTTTCAGCTGCCCGCGCTGAATGCGGGCGATGCCGATAACACCCACGTAACTGCTGTAATCCAGCGAACTGATGCGCATCTGCAGGGGCCCATGGACGTCAACATCCGGAGCAGGAACTTCGTCGATGATGGTCTCGAACAGGGGCGTCATGTCACCCTCGGTGACAGAAGGCTCCAGGCCTGCGTACCCATTGACGGCAGAGGCATAGATGACCGGAAAATCCAGCTGCTCGTCAGTGGCTCCGAGGTTGTCGAACAGTTCGAAGGTCTGGTCCAGGGCCCAGTCCGGCCGGGCGCCCTCCCGGTCGATCTTGTTGATTACGACGATCGGACGAAAGCCCATGGCAAAGGCTTTCTGCGTCACAAAGCGCGTTTGCGGCATGGGACCTTCAGCCGCATCGACAAGCAGCAGCACGGAGTCGACCATACTGAGAACACGCTCCACTTCGCCACCGAAATCCGCGTGTCCGGGGGTATCGACGATATTGATCCGATAGTCATTCCATCGAATTGCCGTGTTCTTTGACAGAATGGTGATGCCGCGTTCCTTTTCGATGGCATTGGAATCCATCAGGCGCTCGGTCTGTTCCTTACGCATGTCCAGTGTGCCAGACTGCTGCAGCAGCTTGTCAACCAGCGTGGTCTTGCCATGATCGACATGGGCTATGATTGCAATGTTACGGAGTTTCTGGATCACGGTAAGGTCCTTCGGTGCACGACTTGCGCGATTGTCAATTACCCCGGAGCAGGGTGTGACAAAAAAGAGTTGGTTAGCGCGCATCGAGCAAATATTGTGCGCATGGCAGGGTCAACGCGCCAGTATAGCGGACATAGACGCTTTTCGGTTGCCGGCAGATCACCACTGCGGTGCTCCTGCGCCATGATTCAGGAGCACGA
>JABDKN010000248.1 GCA_013002205.1 Granulosicoccus sp. | reverse complement strand
CGGGCTTTCATGAGTGGAATGCCGCTGTGGGGTACGCTCATCGGGTTGTTCAATGGTCGTGATGCCATTCTTGGTGTGATGGATCAGCCATTCCTGCAGGAGCGATACACGGCAGCGGGATCCGCCTCGCAGTTGACGATGGCCCAGGGTATGAAGTCGCTTGCCACGCGCACAGGTGTTTCCCTGGCCGATGCGACGATGTACTGCACCACGCCGGACATGTTCGTTACGGATAACTCGCAAGCGGCATTCCAGCGTGTCAGGCGCAGTGTCCGCCTCACTCGCTATGGTGGAGACTGCTATGCCTATACATTGCTGGCCAGTGGATTCGTCGACATCGTACTGGACTGCGATCTACAGCCCTATGACATCGTTGCTCTCATTCCCATCATAGAATCTGCCGGAGGCGTCGTCAGCAACTGGGATGGCAACAGTGCAGTGGACGGGGGGTTTGTCGTGGCGAGTGGTTCAGAAATCCTGCACGAACAAACATTGAAACTGTTGCAGAACCATAAGCCATGAGCCATAAGCCATAAGCCATGAGCCATAAGCCATGAGCCATGAGCCATGAAAGGGCTCCTGGCCTCGTATCGCAGGCGGTTTGCTACACCTGCCTGTAACTGTCGTGCATTTCGCAGGATCAGGTGATCAATCCGCCATCATTTGATCACCAGACGAAATCTATCTGTCACTGTGCCGCCCCTGCCATCATCGGCTGTCACCGCGATGAACCATCTGCCTTCGTTGTCCTCACTGGACTCTCCGCGAATGATACCGGAGGAAGTGATGGTGACATCCTGCGGAAGACCATCTGCACGGAAACTGAGAACGTCATCATCCGGATCAGAGAAGTACACGCTGACGTCGTAGCTG
Source organism: Granulosicoccus sp. (assembly GCA_013002205.1). Classification (GTDB taxonomy): domain Bacteria; phylum Pseudomonadota; class Gammaproteobacteria; order Granulosicoccales; family Granulosicoccaceae; genus Granulosicoccus. The sequence continues at coordinate 1,879 of JABDKN010000248.1, read as the reverse complement.
AAACTGTCTTTGACGGTCTGGTTGCGAATGTCCGTAACTTCAGGTGGCTGATTGTCTGCCCACGAATAAGGCGGTGCGATTATCACCTCGAAACTGTCACTGACATCCTCCAGGCCGTCATCGACCGTCAAGTCCAGGGTGTACTTTCCAATATCCGCCGAACTTGGCAGGATATCGAGACGTCCTCTCGGGCTGAGCTGGATGCTGTCCGTTCCAGGCTGTTGTTCGCCGGCAAGCGAATAGACAAGTGTGTCACCGTCCGGGTCGACAAAGTACCGGGTCAAGTCGTAGACCAGAGTATCCGGTGTTTCATCGTCGCTGAAGGCGTTCACCGTGATATCCGGAATTTTCTGGACTCGCTGTGGGCCGCGATTTTCCGACACTATGTCTATCGTTGCCGTCGCATGGACGTCGTGCAGCCCGTCCGTGACTGCATAGACGAAGCTGTCCCTGAAATTTCCGGCATCAACGGCTGACCCGTTCGCAACGCTTTGATAGTAGAAGCCACCATTGTCATCCAGTGAGAAATTTGCCGCGAAGCGAGGTGCTTCTACCAGTCGTGCCACTCTCAGTGCTGAGTTGCGAATGTCATCGTCATCATGATCATTTGCCAGGAGACTATTGGGATCAGTCGGCTTGACCAGCAGTATTTCACCCTGCAGAGTCAGGTAGGAGTCGTTTTCAGCCTGCGGGGCCTCGTTGACCGACAGTCCGCACAGTAGCTGCTGGCGTTCGACGATGGCGCCATCGTCGCGCGTGGCGCGCAGACGAAAATTCAGGGCCACCGGGGAACGCAGAGCGGGCATGCGCAGGGTGAATCGCGTGGCGCTGCCGATTCTCGATTCCTCCAGCGCCAGTACACAGTCGCCATCGATGCTACAGGCATCATCGAGAGAGTGTGACGATAATGCAGTGTCAAAGCCTTCGATTTCGCCGCAGCGATCGGTGATGTCGGCGTCATCCGGCGACCAGGTCCAGTTTTGCAGGTCGGCACCTTCGCCCGCCAGCAGCGCAGTGAGCGCCACTTCCTCCAGGAGTGCGACAGGCTGGGCGTTGCGCAACGTTATGGGTACTGTTGAGCCTTGTACTCCGGTAGAATCTACCCAGCCACAGGCAGACAGAGTCGTCACTATCAACAGGGACGACAGGCGGCCCGCAATGGTGCGTGGGATGATGTGCATGACAGGTGGGCATCGAGCCAGTGGACGTATGAGAGGCAGGATAGGGTGCCGGGCCAGAATGTCCGTGGCCGTCCTCTCAAAGTGATCCTGACGTAAATTGAGACCGCGGTCGGGTTTGACGTTCTGCAGGCCCGGTCTCAGTTGTGTTGTCAGGTTCAAACAAGCAAACTGGCATCAGTCGATCAACAGATGAACAGCGAAAGCGAATACGAGACATTCACACGAACCCAGGGTACATGGCTATCTCTGTCGATTGCCGGACTGCTGTGGGTCGGTTTGTGCGTGTGGGCGCTGAACGCCATCGGTTTCGTGCCTGCCGGTGACGACGGTTCGGTTGCAGTGGAGGTAGCAGGTGACAGTGCCGCCGTCGTCGAGGTCGATACTGCCGGACAGGCGACACTGCCGGCAGAGGTCGGCATCGGGGAAGAAACCCGACAGGTTGCGCTGACTACTGTCGACGAGCTCGACCGCCCGGATGCCGGAATAAGGGCAAAGAGGGAGGCTGAAGCCGAGGCGGCGGAAGAAGCACGCTTGCAGGCTGAAGCCGAGGCGGCGGAGGAGGCACGCTTACAGGCTGAAGCCGAGGCGGCCGAGGAGGCGCGTTTGCAGGCTGAAGCTGAGGCGGCGGAAGAAGCACGCCTGCAGGCTGAAACCGAGGCGGCCGAGGAGGCACGCTTGCAGGCTGAAGCCGAGGCGGC
>JABDKN010000240.1 GCA_013002205.1 Granulosicoccus sp. | reverse complement strand
CGCTTACGTAGATTACGTATCTTCGTACCCAGAAAATGCGCATTCCGGATGGCGGCCGCACTGGACATGGATCACCCTGAGTTGTGAAACTATATCGGTATAAATCGATTAGTATAATTATAGCGCCACAAGCTGTTCGACGGGCTTAGGCCTCATATGGCCCCGGATGAACAGTTCACCACCCGATAGACCAGCGGAACAACCCTGCATGACATCGAGCGACGCTGACAGGCTTTTTCCGCTTACTTCGTAACAACAGCCTGGTGGGAGAGCTACGAGGCGCCGCTGAGCCGGCTCTGGACTTCACTGAGTGTGGGCAAGTCGGCACCATGGCGTGTGCAGGTGATGGCAGCCGCCGTTGCAGCAAAATTCACGCAGGCGTGCAGATCAGCATTACTGACATCCACCGTGCCGCCGTTGACGCAGCCATTGGCGTTTAGCCAATGCAGGCTTGCAGCCTGAAAGGTATCTCCCGCACCGACGGTATCGACCACGGTGATATCCAGTGGCCGGGAACGCGCTTGTCGACCATCGGCCGCATACAGCGTTGCACCGCCACTGCCTTCCGTCACCGCGACCAGACCGGGTCCCCGTGCCAGCGTGTCAGCGGCAAATGTGTCAAGCGACTTTCCCTTTCCCAGCAACGCTGCAATATCCTCATCGCTGGCTTTGACGAAATCGGCAACGGCGCAGAAACTGGCAAAACTTTCCTGCCAGATCTGGATATCCGGCTCGATGCTGGTTCGCAGATTCGGATCATAAGAGATGGCACGTTTGCCACTTTCCCGTTCAGCCAGCGCGATCAGTGCGCCGCGCGTAGAACCAACGGCCGTGGAATAGGAGGCAAAATGCAGCATCTCCAGATTATCGGGAAAACTGTCAGGCAGATCCTCGATGGTCATGGATACATCCGCCGTATTGTCCGTATAGAACGTGTAGTTGGCAGAACCGTCATCGTTGGTACGAACCATGGCCAGCGTGCTGTTGAGCGTGGAGGGAACCACCCATTCCATGCGCAGGCCATTGAATTGCATATAGGCGCTAATCTTTTGCCCGATGAAATCTGTCGAATTCTTGCACAGGTAACCCGACTCGTTACCCAGTCGGGCAAGACCGATGGCCACATTCAGTGGTGAGCCTCCCACATGACCCTGCAAAGCCACCTTGCCGGCAGCATCGGTTGGCTGGTTGAACAGGTCAACCAATATATCCCCACAGCTTATGAACACGGTTTGAAGTTCCCCATAGAGTTGTCAGATGCGTCAATCTTGCAGCAATTCAAAATGAATGAGCTCAGCGTGACCTCTCTGCGGCTCGGCTCCCAGACTGATGACACCAGCGCCATCAAGTACGATGGAATCGCGCCTGACCAGAAACGGCATGAGTGATTCTTTTTGCACAAAGGTGCCATTAGTGCTCTCATCCTGCAACAGAAACTGTCCGTGCCGAAAGCAAATTCTGGCGTGATGACGGCTGGCTTCGTCATTGTGCACGGCAATGTCGTTGTCATCCGCACGACCGAGGTTCAGGTCGCAGCATTCCAGACCGGCGTGCAGTATCGTGTCTCCATGGCAGATGCGCAAGCGCAGATCCTGCGGTGGCGCGGTTGCAAAATCTGCCCGGGTGGACAGTCTTGTCACCGCACCCGCCTGGGCCTGCCATTGCAATCGATGTACGGCAAGGGGCGCGGGCAAGCCTCGGACATCGATCATGTCCACGCTGGACATGGCCGACTTGTGTTCATCAGACAATTGCTCGACCGCCGCTGCAGTGGCCATGATTTCGTCTACCCGGGCAAACGAGGCCAGTCGTGCGGCAATGTTGACTGCATGTCCGTAGACGTCACCCCCGTCTGGTATCACCGAGCCGGTGTGAAACCCGATTCTTACCGACAAGGGCATTCCCACATGTACACGTTGTATGGCCTGCGCTCCCAGAAATGCCTGGTCACCCTGTTCGAAACTGGCCAGCACCGAATCACCCACCGTGCGCAGCACCTTGCCATGATGGGTTTCAACGGCCGCACGCATGCGATGCAGACTCTCGGTAATCAGACGGTGTGCAGATGCATCACCCAACCGCTCGTACAGCGCAGCGCTGCTGCCGATGTCGGCAAAGAGAATGGTCAATGGTCGAGGCTCTGAACTCATGAAGATGACTGTCTGATAGCGGCTTGCTCCGGCTACTGCGCCAATGGTAGCGCAAGGGGCCAGCCAGCGGGCGGAGCTGCTATCATCCTCTCCCTGGCAGCACGCAGCCGACGGGCCTTCCCATGGTAGAACTAGAAGCAGTGGACTACACGGCATCCGATGCCGAGGTACGCTTCGTCAAATCCCTGCGCGATACCGGCTTTGGTGTGTTGCGCAACCACCCGATTGCCGAGTCGACAGTCAGCGGCATCTACGAGAACTGGTCCACGTTCTTCAACAGCGATGAGCGCAACGAATACCTGTTCGATCCGGTGAAATATGACGGTTACTTTCCCGTGACAATGGCGGAAACTGCCAAAGGGCACTCGGTACGGGATATCAAGGAGTATTTCCATTTCTACCCCTGGGGTCGCTGCCCGCCCTCGCTGAAGGGGGAACTGGATGCCTATTACCGCGAAACCGTCGAGTTTGCCGCAACACTGCTGGGCTGGGTGGAACGCCAGACGCCGCCGGATGTAGCCAGGCATTTTCGCGAACCACTCTCCGACATGATCAAGGGCAGTACCCAATCACTGCTGCGCATCCTCTACTACCCGCCCATAGAGAATGACGTGGATCCCGGTGCCATACGCGCTGGCGCGCATGAGGACATCAATCTGTTGACGCTTCTGCCAGCCGCCAATGAACCCGGTCTGCAGGTCAGGACCCGCGAGGGCCACTGGCTGGAGGTTCCCTGCAATTTCGGCAACTTGATCATCAACATCGGTGACATGCTGCAGGAAGCATCCGGCGGATACTTTCCATCGACCACGCACAGGGTCATCAACCCTGAGGGCCATGATTCCCGACGTGCACGTATCAGCCTGCCTCTTTTCCTGCACCCGCGTCCGGATGTCGTATTGTCGGATCGGTATACGGCAGGCTCTTACCTGCAGGAGCGACTTGAAGAGCTGCGCAGCTCGGATAAAAAACAGTAGAGAACCCTGAATCTGGTGCCATTCCCGGCGCTCGACCTCTATATAGGAAACGAACATGACACAAGTTTCACTGGTTACCGGGGCCGGCTCAGGTATCGGCAGGCTGTCCGCCCTGGCCCTGGCCGCTGCAGGCTTTCACGTCGTACTGACCGGTCGCCGGGAATCTGCTCTGGAGGAGACACGATCGCTGTCGGGGCAGGCAGACAGTATGAGTGTCATCAGTTGCGATGTAACCCAGCCTGCGGCCGTGGACAGCCTCTTTAGACAGCTCGAAGAGACTCACCATCGGCTGGACGTGCTGTTCAACAATGCCGGCACCAATGTCCCGGCCATGCCGATCGATGAACTGACTGTGGAACAATGGCAGCAGGTGATCAACGTGAACCTGCACGGTGCCTTCCTGGTCGCTCGCGGTGCGTTCGCACTGATGCGCAAGCAGTCTCCACAGGGGGGCCGGATTATCAACAATGGGTCCATTTCAGCGCACGTTCCCCGACCAGGCTCTGTTCCCTACACGGTATCCAAGCACGCCATTACCGGGCTGACCCGAACACTGTCGCTGGACGGACGAGCCTTCGATATAGCCTGTGGCCAGATCGACATTGGCAACACGGCATCGGACATGACCGAGCGGATGAATACCGGTGTACCGCAGGCTGATGGATCCATCAAGCCTGAACCCACCATGGATACACAGCACGTTGCCGACGCGGTGGTCCACATGGCCTCCCTGCCGTTGAGCGCCAACATACAGTTCATGACCATCATGGCCACGAAAATGCCGTTTATCGGTCGGGGTTGATCGTCGCGAGCGTGTAGTTGGCGAAATCCCGGCCAACACCCTGGTAGCGATAGAACGTCAGACACCCAAGCGCTTCCAGGTCGGCGGCTTCATCCAGAAATCGCGTAGCCACGGCCAGCGTGTGCTGGAACCCGAGTTCCCTGGCCAGTCTGGCCACCCTGACCTGCTCGCGGTGATTGCTCAAACTGACCAGGATCAACTGGCAGTTGGCCAGACCGGTACGTTCCCAGAAATCCCGGTCTGAGGCATCACCGTGAACACAAGGCCAACCGGCCTGATTGCGTTCCAGGGTGAGTGCGTAATTCTCCTCGATGCCGATGACATGTTCGTGACCCGCTTCGCGCAACGCATCAAAGGCCCCCCGCCCCACGCGCCCCATACCCAGAATGGCTACAGTTGCGCCATCGAGCGTACCGATGATTTCTTCAGGTAGTCGCTCCGGTTTCTCGAAACGCCGCAATCTGTCGCTGTGCCGTACATACAGTTCATGAGCCTTGCGATTGATCGGGATGGCGAACACATAGGAAATCGCCATGGCCAGTGCGAGGGTGGTCAACCACTTCTCACCCAGTACTCCCGCTTCCTGGGCAATCGCTGCCACGATCAGCCCGAACTCACTGTAATTGAACAGCGCAAGCCCCGTGAGCCACCCGGTCCTGGCCCTCAGACCAAAGGCTGTGAGTAGCGCAAAATAGATGACCGGACGAAGCGTTATCAGGAATCCGAGCACGATGGCGACGTATACCAGTTCCATCTGGGGAAGTCCGTAGTACCCTATCTGCAGGAAGAATCCGATCAGCAAAAGGTTCTTCAACCCCAGAAGCTGATCATACAGCTCTCGTGACTTGGCCTCATGCGCCCGCGACAGCAGCATGCCCATGACCAGCGCTCCCAGCCCACCTTTCAAGTCCACGGCCACGAACAACTCTGCTGCACCGAACGCAAATACCACGCCGGAGAGCAGCAACAGTTCTCCATGTCCCATCAGCTGCATCAGGCGCTTCAGCAGCGGTATCGTGAATGGCAACGCCATCAATGCCAGCGCCCAGGGCGATGGCAGATGACCTGAGGTTGCCACCAGGTAGACGACGGCCAGAACATCCTGGACGACCAGTATGCCTATGGCAATCGAGGCATAGAAAGATGCCATCTCACCTCGTTCCTCGAACAGCTTGATGGCCAGTACCGTGCTGGAGAAGGACAGGGCAAAGGCCAGGGTAAAAGGGCCTGCTGGATGAGCGAAGGACAAGGGAGCGTAAACCATGGCAATCAGGTAGATCACAGCCGTCGTCAGCGGGATCGCAATCACCATGTGTAGCAGCGCCGACCCCCAGACATAGCGCGGGCTCAGGTCACGTGGGTTGAGTTTCAGACCGATGGTGAACAGCAGCAGCAGGATTCCGGCATCAGCCAGCGGCTTTAGCGCCGCTTCGGAACCCATGCCAAGGGCATGCGCCGTGAAACCCGCCAGCAGATAACCGAGCAGGGGTGGATACCCGGCTTTGCGAAACGCCAGCCCGAGCAGGAAGGCCAGCGCGATGACCAGTGGTTCCACGCGTTACGCTCCCTGAAGGATCAGCCCATCAAGCGACCGGTGACGATGACAGGGGCATCGCACTGGACACCAGTGTGGTCCAGTACTGACAGCCGTAACGAATCGCCTCGTCATTGAAATCGTATTGCGGATGATGCAGGTTTGCCGATGAGCCGTTGCCCAGGAAGATGAACGCACCGGGACGCTCGTTGAGCATATAGGAAAAATCCTCCGCCCCCATCATCGGTGGTCGCTGCGGATCCACCCTGTCCTGCCCGACCACCTGTGCGGCAACCTCGACGGCAAACGCGGTCTGCTTTTCGTGATTGACGGTGGGCGGATATCCATCGCGGTAATCCACCATAGCCGTGGCGCCGAACGTTCCGGCAGTTTGCTGTGCGATCTCGATCACGCGTTCCTTCGATGCGAGTCGCACATCCTCATCGAACGCGCGCAAAGTGCCCCGAAGATGGACAGCCTGTGGAATGACATTGTATGCACCGCCAGTCACCTCCATCGTCGTCACGGAAACGACCAGTGGGTCGGTCGGTTTGACACCACGCGAGACGATGGTTTGCAGTGCCAGGACGATATGCGATGACACGACTACCGGATCCACACAGACATGGGGCATGGCTGCGTGGCCTCCGCGGCCTTGCACGATGATATCGAATTCATCTGCGCAGGCCATCAGTGGGCCGGGACGTATGGCGAATTCGCCGACGGGCAGGTTTGGCATATTATGCAGGCCGAAGACCTCCTGTATGCCGAAGCGATCCATCAGGCCATCCTGGATCATGGCGAGCCCGCCACCGCCACCCTCCTCGGCCGGCTGGAAGATCACCACTACCGTGCCGTCGAAATCCCGCGAATCCGCCAGCGCCCGAGCAGCACCCAACAGCATGGCAGTGTGCCCGTCATGACCACAGGCGTGCATGGATCCGCTGGTCACGGAACTCCAGGGCGCACCGCTGGATTCGACAATCGGCAGGGCATCCATGTCGGCTCGCAGTCCGATTACCTTGCCCGAGTTAACCGATCGTCCCTTGATGACACCGACCACACCGGTACGTCCCAAACCTTCGATGACCTCATCGATCGCGAATTCCCGCAGCTTGTCGGCCACGAAACCTGCTGTACGCTGCACATCGTACCCAAGCTCGGGATGTTGGTGGATATCACGTCGCCACTCGGTGATTTCAGGTATCAGATTGTCCAGTCGGTCGTTACTTCGCATTGTCGGCATACCTGTGAGGTGAAAACCTGCCAGTCAGTTCTTTGGCTGATAGTGGCCACCATGGGCCGCTGACCAGGCCAGGGGATCATGCAGGAAGGCCTCGACCGCATCGTGAGTGTCGTCAGTGAAATGACCGGCATCGCGCGAGGCCGCCAGTACATTCCACCATGTGACCAGATAGTGCAACTGCAAGCCGGCCTTGTCCAGATTTTCCGGCGTATGCTTGAAAATGTCGTAGTAGAACACGACCAGCGTATGACTGACCTGTGCACCAGCGTCGCGGATGGCTTTGGCGAAACTGAGCTTGGATCCACCGTCGGTGGTCAGGTCTTCGACCAGCAGAATTCGCTGTCCCTCGCGGATATCACCTTCTATGCGGGCGTCACGACCGAATCCCTTGGGTTTCTTGCGTACGTACTGCATCGGTAACTGCATGCGATCGGCTATCCAGGCGGCGAACGGGATGCCTGCCGTCTCACCACCTGCCACTGCGTCGAATGCCTCGTAGCCGACATCTCTGACCAGTGTCGATACGGCAAAATCCATCAGGGTTGATCGAATCCTTGGGTACGATATCAGCTTGCGGCAATCAATATAGACGGGGCTGGCGAGTCCGGAGGTGAAGACATAGGGCTCGTCACTGCGAAAGTGAACCGCCTCTATTTCCAGCAACATGCGCGCGGCAATAGCGGCCATTTCATCACGCGAAGCATACGAGGTTGTAAACATGATTCAAGCAGTATCTGTCGTGTTGATCGGACCGGGCTGGCCGGACGGGTAAGCCTGCAACTCGATAGCAGGGGTGATGGACGGTTCAGGGGCATCCCGGAGCATTCATGAAAAGTCCGGATCTACAACGTTCCAGTAAACAGGCCTCGCCGGATCGAACGGTATGACCCGATCATCGCCGACCGTGATCACATCCGGCAGGGGTGTCTCGTTCGTCTCCTTGCGCAGCGTCATCGTCGACCTGTTGGGTTCCAGTCCATACCACTGCGGGCCATTCAACGACACGAACGCTTCGAGCTTGTCCAGGGCGCCAGCCTCTTCGAACACACTCGCCAGGCACACCATGGTATTGGCCGCATTGAATACTCCTGCGCAGCCACAACTGCTTTCCTTGGTCGCACGTGTATGCGGCGCACTGTCGGTACCCAGAAAGAAACCGGGGTCTCCGCTGGTTGCTGCATTCACCAATGCCTGTCGATGCTCCTCGCGCTTGGCAATCGGCAGGCAATAATAGTGTGGGCGGATACCACCGGCCAACAGGTGATTGCGATTGATCATCAGGTGATGGGGCGTCAGTGAGGCCGCCAGGTTCTTCGTACTGTCAGCCACGTAACTTGCGCCTTCGCGTGTGGTGACGTGCTCAAGCACGATACGCAGTTCCGGCAGATTCCGCCGTAATGGTTCCAGAACTGTCTCGATGAAGCGCGCTTCGCGATCGAAGATGTCGACGCCCGAGTCTGTCACTTCACCATGAACACACAGCACGATGTCATGCTGCGCCATTGCCTCGAGTACCGGCATGACCCTGTCGATATCGGTGACTCCAGAGGCCGAATTGGTCGTGGCACCCGCCGGGTAGAGTTTCACGGCCAGGATAGTGCCGTCAGCGGCAGCCTGGACGACATCACCCGCATCGGTTGATTCTGTCAGATACAGCGTCATCAACGGTGTGAAATTCGACCCTGGCAATGCCTCCTCTACTGCCTTGACGATGCGTGCCCGGTATGATCGAGCATCGTTGCCGGTGACCACCGGTGGAACCAGGTTGGGCATGATAAGCGCCCGGGAAAAATGGCGTGCCGTACTGCCCGCCACTGCTCTGAGCATGGCATCGTCACGCAGGTGCAGGTGCCAGTCATCGGGTTGGGTCAGCGTAATCTGCATGGATCAGGATTTCCCCGTGGCACCTGGGTCCGGCGTCGACGATGAGTTTGTCGCACTCGCAGCGACCTGCCGTTCATCGATGATTCGCTTGAACGCGCTCAGGGTTTCTGCAGAAACATGGTGCTCGACGCCTTCGGAGTCTATCTTGGCGGTCGTCTCCGAGACACCGATGCACAGTAGGAAACGGTACACCAGGTCATGTCGCCGGCGAGCGCTGTGCGCCAATTCCCGGCCTTTGTCGGTCAGAAACAGGGAACGGTAGGGTTCACTGGTGACAAACCCCTCACGTTGCAGGCGCGCAATGGTCTTGCTGGCACTGGGCTGGGAAATACCCAGTCGTTCCGCCACTTCCACCAGACGTGCCTCACCCTGGGTTCGAATCAGGTCGTCGATCAACTCGACGTAGTCTTCGGTGGATTCCATCTGGTGTGCCTGGCGAACGACGGCAAATACCTCTGCCTGGGCATCGGGATCCTGCATGGGTCGCTCTGGCGATCTCTCTGGCATATCCGCACTCATAGTCCGTTCGCAAGGGTAGCGAATCGTCCACCGGCGACCAGCACCGGCACACGTAGATTATGCCATGATCTTGTTTTATTATTCGAGCGGTATAAACTAAGCCATGGCTAATATTTTCTACTTGATGATCAATCGTCGTTCCGTGTGCTTTCTGGCACTGACACTGGCACTGTTCAGCTCCGCACCTGGCTGGAGTGCCGACAAACTCAAGGTCGTGACCACCTTCACCATTCTGGCCGACATGGCAAAGAACGTTGCCGGAGAGGCTGCCGAGGTAGTCTCGGTCACCAAGCCCGGCGCCGAAATCCACAACTACCAGCCGACACCGCGCGATATCGGCCGCACTCGCGGCAGTGACCTCATCCTGTGGAACGGTCTCAATCTGGAGCTCTGGTTCGAAAAATTTCTGTCTCGTCTGCAGGGCATTCCCAGTGTGGTGCTCAGTGAGGGAATCGAGCCGATGAGCATCAATGAAGGTCCGTATGATGGCAAACCCAATCCACATGCGTGGATGAGCCCTACCGATGCCCTGGTTTATATCGACAACATAGAAAACGCGCTCTCTGCAGCAGATCCGTCCAACGCAGTGACGTACGCGGAGAACGCAAGGCGCTACAAACAACAGATAACGGCACTGGCCGATCCGTTGCGCCTGGAGATCGACTCGCTGCCTGAGGACAAGCGCTGGCTGGTCAGCAGTGAGGGTGCATTCAGCTACCTGGCCCGTGATTTCGGGCTGCGGGAACTGTTCATGTGGCCCATCAATGCCGACGCGCAGGGAACGCCACAACAGGTGCGTCGTGTCATCGACAAAATTCGCAGTGAGAATATTCCGACCATCTTCAGTGAGAGCACGGTATCGCCAAAACCGGCGCAGCAGGTAGCCCGTGAGACCGGCGCGCATTACGGGGGTGTGCTGTACGTTGACTCCCTGAGTACCGATGACGGTCCAGTGCCCAGCTACCTCGATCTGCTACGCGTAACGGTCGAGACCATCGTCAGCGGCATCAAGGCAGGTATGGAGAGACAGCCTTGAACGCGGGACCTGGACAGCATGTCGACGCAGTCTCTCTGCGCCGCGAACGCAAAGCCCTGCGCGCTCGTCAGGCCAGCGAACCGGCTGGCAGCGGGATTCGCGCCGAGGGACTGAGCGTGGTGTATCGGAACGGCAATGTGGCGTTGTCCGATGCCACGTTCAGCATACCCACTGCCACCATTTGTGCACTCGTCGGTATCAACGGTTCCGGCAAATCGACGCTGTTCAAGGCGATCATGGGGCTGGTGCCGCTGGCGCGCGGCAGCGTGTCCATACTGGGCCAGGCTGCCGGGCGAGCCTTGGCGCGCAACACCATCGCCTATGTTCCGCAGAATGAAGAGGTGGACTGGAATTTTCCCGTGCTGGTGGAAGACGTCGTGATGATGGGACGCTACGGACACATGGGCTTCCTGCGACGAGCCTCTGCGCTGGATCGGCTCAAGGTGGACGAGGCCCTGGCACGGGTCAACATGGGCGAGTACCGGCATCGCCAGATCGGTGAGTTGTCCGGAGGGCAGAAGAAGCGGGTATTCCTGGCGCGTGCGCTGGCTCAGGAGGGACGGGTCATCCTGCTCGATGAACCCTTTACCGGTGTCGATGTCACGACTGAGGATGCCATCATCGACCTGCTCAAGAGTCTTCGGGACGAAGGCCGCGTCATGCTGGTATCCACCCACAATCTTGGCAGTGTTCCACAGTTCTGTGACCAGGTCGTCCTGGTCAATCGCAAAGTGCTCGATGCCGGCAAGACCGAAGCCGTCTTTACGCAGCAGAACCTGGAACAGGCTTTCGGCGGTACCTTGCGTTTCCATGTGCTGGACAGTAATGAGCTGCATGATGACGACGACCAACGCCAGGTGACGGTCATTTCGGATGATGAACGTCCCTTCGTGCTGTATGGCGACAGTGATGACGAGACCACCGCGCATGCGGAACCGGCCGGACACGTGCAGGCAGGCGCTGACCGTCTGCAACCCCCCGGTGAATCATGATCGATACTCTGCTCGAACCCTTCGCTTACGGCTACATGGTCAATGCCATCTGGTGCAGTGCGCTGGTCGGGGTGGTATGCGCGTTTTTGAGTGCTTACCTGATGCTCAAGGGCTGGTCACTGATCGGCGATGCCTTGTCACATTCGGTGGTACCGGGAGTTGCCGGTGCCTACATGCTGGGTATCCCCTACTCGTTGGGTGCATTCATTTCCGGTGGCCTGGCTGCCGCGGCGATGCTGTTCGTTTCCCAGCGATCCGCCCTGCGCAATGACGCGGTCATCGGTCTCATATTCACAGGATTCTTCGGACTCGGCCTGTTCATGGCCTCGCTGTCGCCCACCTCGGTAAAGATCGACACCATCGTTTTCGGTAACATCCTGGCGGTGACACCTTTCGACTCCTTGCAATTGGCCATCATTGGCCTGATCACCCTCTGCTGCCTGCTGGTTTTCTGGAAGGACTTCATGGTGGTGTTTTTTGACGAAACCCACGCGCACTCGATAGGTCTCAGGACCGGGCGTTTGAAAGTTCTGTTCTTTACCCTGCTCAGTGCCTCGACGGTGGCCGCACTACAGACCGTGGGCGCATTTCTGGTCATAGCCATGGTGGTGACTCCGGGAGCCACTGCCTATCTGCTGACTGACCGCTTCAGCCAATTGCTGCAAATCAGTGTGCTGGTCGGGTTCCTGACCAGCGCCGTCGGTGCCTATCTCAGCTTTTTCCTCGATGGTGCCACCGGCGCCGTGATAGTCCTGCTGCAAACCGCCATTTTCCTCCTGGCCTTCGTATTCGGCCCGAAACACGGCATTCTGGCAAACCGAAAACGCGCCGTGAAACGTCTCGCAGCGTACGAAGCACAGGCAACGGTCAGTTCATGAACACCCTGGCACTGATAGTCGAACCCTTCACCTTCGACTTCATGCAGCAGGCCCTGATCATCGGCTTGCTGGTGTCGCTCGCCGCGGGGGTACTCTCCTGCCTGCTGGTACTCAAAGGCTGGTCGCTGATGGGCGACGCAGTGTCACACGCAGTACTGCCGGGTATCGTGCTGGCGTACATCATGAACATTCCCGTACTCATCGGTGCCTTCGCCACCGGCATGCTGTGCGCAGTCACCACGGGCTACCTGACGGACAACAGCCGCCTGAAGGAAGACACGGTAATGGGCGTCGTGTTCAGCGGATTGTTTGCGCTGGGCGTGGCACTGTTTACCAGTATCGACACCGGCCTGCACCTGCACCAGGTCCTGTTTGGAGACATGCTTGGCGTATCGTGGAGCGATACCGCGCTGACCGCACTCCTGACGGTACCCGCATTCATTCTGGTGATCGTCAAGCGACGTGACCTGCTGGTATTTGCCTTCGATCCGCAACACGCACGGGTTATCGGACTCAACACCGTCCTGCTGCATTACGGTCTGCTGGCGCTGCTGTCGTTGATCATTGTCGCCTCCATCAAGGCCGTCGGCATTATTCTCGTCATTGCCGTTCTGATAGCACCGGGTGCTATCAGCTATCAGTTGACCAATCGCTTCGAGCACATGATCTGGTGGTCCATCCTCATATCCATCAGCACGACCATCGTCGGCGTTACGATCAGCTATCACATAGACAGCGCCCCGGCACCCACCATCGTGGTACTGCTGAGTATCGTGTTCATCGCGGCCTTCCTGTTCGCTCCGCAGCGCGGGTTATTGAGGCAGCCAGTCGTCACGGCGGACTCCGTCGATATACTCTGACGCTGTCTGCCGGTCTGGTTGCACCGTACCGACGACCGACGATGCCCGCAATCAATTACTTGAGTAAATTACTAGGGTATAATGTGGTGACGATCCCGATTCTTAATAAGAATGATTCGTATTATTATCAATATCATTTTTCGTCTACGTGGAAACTCCCCCTATGAACCCGTCCCTGTCGACATCGCTGGCCCTGGCCGGCCTCGCGCTCGTACTGGCCTGCCCGGTGCCGGCAATTGCCGCTGCCGAGGTCAACGTCTATTCCTACCGCCAACCCTTTCTCACTGATCCGGTCTTTGATGCATTCACCGATGAAACCGGTATCCGGGTCAATACTGTCTTTGCCAAGGAAGGGCTGATCGAACGCCTGGAAAACGAGGGGATCAACAGTCCCGCCGATCTGGTTCTCGTCGCCAATGTCGGCAATCTGGCGGCCGCGGTGGAATCCGGTATTGCCCAGCAGGTCGAGGATGAGGTTCTGATACGCAATATCCCGGAAAGTTACCGGGACCCGGACGGTCGCTGGTTTGGACTGACCTCGAGGGCGCGACTGATCGTGACATCGAAAGAGCGCGTGACACCGGGGCTGGTCGAGACCTACGCTGATCTCACCCGGCCGGAGCTGCAAGGCCGGGTATGCACCCGCAGTGGCAAGCACCCGTACATGGTCGAGTTGATTGCATCGATGATTGCCCACGATGGTGAAGCGTCAGCGCAAGCCTGGCTGGACGGGGTCAAGAAGAACCTTGCCCGCAAGCCGCAGGGTAACGACCGGGCACAGGTCAAGGCTATTGCACAGGGTGAATGCGATGTGGCGGTCATCAATTCGTACTACATGGGAGCCATGATGAGTGATCCGGAACAGCTTCCCTGGGCAGACAGCGTCGATGTCGTCTTTCCGGATCAGCAGGGTTACGGGACACATATGAACATCAGTGGGGTGGTCCTCACCAAGGCATCACCCAACCGCGAGAATGCGATCAGCTTGCTGGAATTCCTGGCGGGTGATACGGCGCAGTCCTTGTACGCTGAGTTGAATCACGAGTATCCCATCAAGGTGGATGTCAAGCCCTCTGCTCTCGTGGCCAGTTGGGGCGATTTCAGGAAGGACGAGCTGCCACTGAATGAAATTGCCAAACATCGGGCAACAGCCAGCCGACTGGTAGACACTGTGGACTATGACGGCTGACAGACCCGTCACCGGACGGGTCAAGGCGCGCTGGGGATCCTCGGCCGTTTATCAGTCCGCCACGCCCTCCCGGGTAACCTGGCCTGGAGGGGAACTGAACCTGCCCCCGGGGCAGCGCGCGCTGAGCAACACGGCTGTACATCCGGATCGTCATCGCAGGACAGCACCTGAGGTTCGGTACCGCAAGAGCATTCCCGGACTGCGTGTTGCCCAGGTGCCGGGAAGCCCGATGGCCATCCCGGCAACGACTCGCCGAATCTTCAAGCGTGGGCAAGTGGCCAGGCAACGCACTCGTCCGGCGTTCAGCGGCTGGTCGGCGCTGGCATTGCTGATTGCGTTCATCGTGTGCCTGCCAATCCTCTCGGTCATCTGGCTGGCATTCAATCCGCAGGAAAACATCTGGCCACATCTGGTCGACACGGTTCTGGCCAGCTACCTGATCAGCACCCTAGGCCTGATGCTGGGGGTAAGCGCAGGGACCCTGCTGATCGGCATCAGCACTGCCTGGCTGGTCACTCACTATGAATTTCCCGGCCGTTCATTGTTCAATTGGGCGCTGCTCCTACCGTTCGCGGTCCCTGCCTACGTCATTGCCTACGTGTACACGGATCTGCTCGAATATGCCGGCCCGGTCCAGTCAGGCCTGCGATCGCTGTTCGGCTGGGAACTGGCCAGTGACTACTGGTTTCCCCGCATCCGAACACTGCCAGGTGCCATCAGTATGATGGTCCTGGTGCTCTATCCGTATGTCTATCTGCTGGCGCGCGCCGCATTTCTCGAACAGTCGGCGTCGGTACTCGAAGCGGCTCGCGTGCTTGGCGGACACGCCAGAAGCCGCTTCTTTCGCGTTGCCCTGCCCATGGCACGCCCGGCGATTGCCGTCGGACTGGCCATGGCATTGATGGAGACCCTCAACGATTTCGGCACCGTCGACTACTTTGCCGTGCGGACCCTGACAGCCGGGCTGTATGACGTCTGGCTCGGCATGAACAACCTGGGAGGCGGGGCACAGATCGCCACCTTGCTGCTGGTGTTCGTCAGCATGCTCATTGCACTGGAAAAGATCAGTCGACGACATCAGCACAATTACCAGCCAACGGCCACCAGGTTCCGCAAATTGACCCGACGACGTTTGCGTGGCCAATCTGCCCTGCTGGCAACGGCAGCCTGCCTGACTCCGGTGCTGCTGGGCTTTCTTATCCCGGCTGCCGTTCTGCTCGACTATGCCGTGCAGAATTTCAGCCATTCCTGGACGGCGGATTTCCGACAGATAGCGCTGAACTCGATGCTGCTCTCCGGTACTGCCGCAGCCACCGCCGTGGCCATCGGCATACTGCTCAGCTACAGCCAGCGCCTGCGCCCGACGCGCCTGCTGCGCTCGAGTGTCACTATCTCAAGCCTGGGCTATGCTGTTCCTGGTGCCGTGCTTGCAATAGGCGTGATCATACCTTTCGCCACCTTCGACAATACCCTGGATGCGTTCATGCGGGAAAGATTCGGATACTCGACAGGCCTGCTCCTGAGCGGCACGGTGTTCGCCCTGATCTTCGCCTACACCGTACGATTCCTGGCAGTGGCGTATGGGTCGGTGGATGCCAGCATGAGGAAGATCAGTCCGCATATGGACGATGCGGCCCGCTCGCTGGGACATTCTTCCACCAGTATTTTGACGCGAGTTCACCTGCCCCTGATGAAAAGCGGCGTATTGACAGCAGCCCTGGTGGTGTTCGTGGATTGCATGAAAGAGCTCCCGGCTACGCTTGTGCTGCGTCCCTTCAACTTCGACACGCTGGCCACTCATGTCTATCAGTTTGCCTCGGATGAACTGATTGCTGAAGCGGCGCTGGGCTCCCTGCTGATCGTTCTGGTGGGTCTTGCGCCCGTCATCCTGCTGACCTCGACGATCGATCGCTCCAGGGAACTCAAGGCAGCCGGCATCACGATGATCGATCAACCGGGCGATACCCGGGTGCCGGATCGGAACGCGCCGTAGCCTCACCCGGCGTCAGGATTTTCAGGGACCACCGGCACCGCTACCAGTGCAGAGCTGCATTGCTTGAACTGTCAAGGTTCCATGATGGCGACGGGTTCGACACCGGAAAAGCCACGCAGGGCTGGTAAAGAGTGGCAGAATCACGCACACTATTACTGCGTCTTTAAATACAAAAATCTAATGACCACGCGGACAAAATCTGCGCAATCCGGTAAGACTATCGCTTGCCGGAAAACTTTACCTACCAACTGGAGTTAAGAATGAGAAGACTTGTTAAAACAGTGCTGACAGCGGCGACACTGGTCGCAGCACCAGCGTTGATGGCGGCTGATATCATCGTCGTGAGCCATGGCCAGGCCAGTG
>JABDKN010000232.1 GCA_013002205.1 Granulosicoccus sp. | reverse complement strand
CGCCTGTTCTGCCCAGGATCAAAGTGAAATTCTTTCCGCGGCTCAGATTGCCCAGGGGATGACTGCCACGGCACTGCAGGATCTGAACAGTTTGTCCATCGCACAACGGACCACTTCACCCCGTTTTGTCACCTGGTTCGGCGAGTATGACGAGTCCCGGTTCGACAAAGTGACCGCCAATTTCCGTATGATCGAACAGGCGCTGGATGAACAAACCATTCGTTTCGACTGTGGTTGTGATGAAAGCGGGATCTATGCTTATGTCTATCCATCCCGTCCTTTCGAGGTATTTCTGTGTCCGGCTTTTCGCGCTGCCGGCATCGACGGGACGGATTCCAAGGCAGGCACCATCATCCACGAGCTTTCTCACTTTACGGTTCTGGCCGGCACGAGCGATCACGTCTACTCGCAGTTCGGGGCCCAGAGTCTGGCTGAGTCGGATCCCGCTACAGCGGTCGACAATGCCGACAATCACGAGTATTTTGCGGAGAACTCTCCACCTCTACCCATCCTGAGTGCCGTGAATGTGCCGTCCACGGCGCAGCATGCCGTGCTGGAGTTGAGCACTCCTGTCGCCGGCAGTGTCGTCACCGACCAGAGCGTAACATTCCAGGTAAGCGGTGCCAGGAGAATCGAACTGGACAGCGTTGCCGGCGATGCCGACCTGACTGTTTACCGTGACGCCGGCCTGACTGCAGAGTATTGCAGTTCCCGGAGTCCTGACGGACTGGATACCTGTGAGATTTTCATCGACGGTACCGTTTACGTGGAAGTCACCGGATTTACCGATTCAGCCTTCTCCATCCGGGCTGTTGGCCCCTCCAGTTTACCGCCAGAGGATATTACCGTGCTGCCTGTGGATGTCCAGGTCAGTGGTACTCTGTCCCCTGCACAGGAACGGATCTACAGCATCAACGGGGCAAATCATATCGAGTTGGTGTCACTTGCCGGTGATGCTGATCTTTATGTTTTCGATTCACTGGATCGGAACGAGGGGACTCTCTTGTGTGCATCGACAGCTGAGCCGCAGGATTCAGTACTGGACAGTTGCACGCTTCCGGCTGATGGTGCCACCTACTATGTTTTCGTCATTGGTTATACCGATTCCGAATTCACACTGGTCAGCAGCCAGG
Source organism: Granulosicoccus sp. (assembly GCA_013002205.1). Taxonomy (GTDB): domain Bacteria; phylum Pseudomonadota; class Gammaproteobacteria; order Granulosicoccales; family Granulosicoccaceae; genus Granulosicoccus. Next base: position 2,970 of record JABDKN010000232.1, on the reverse strand, counting down.
TAGCAGCCCTGAACGATGCAGATTTCATTGTGGACATGGGGCGGCTTACGGTGGGTGAGCGAGTGACGCGGAGCATTGGCCAGGGCCAGTTCCATGACTATGTACTGGGTAATGCCAGTGCAGTAGAGGTAAGGTCTGACACAGGAGATGTCGACCTGTTGATCTATGGCAGTCCCCTATATCTGGGTGACAGCCTGTTGTGTGATTCCAGTCTGGCCAGCGCTCAATCAACGGTGGATCAGTGCAACCTGTCAAGCGGTGATGATCAGTACGTGTCGGTGTACGGATTCGAGGACAGCACGTATACCATCGTGGGTATCGCGCTGGATGGCACGCGGCCGCCGGACGATGATCCCGACGGCCAGAATCCGCCTGATTCTTTATCCAGTAGCGGCGGCGGACTCATGAATTTCTGGTCACTTGCCCTGCTGTCTCTTTTTATCGGACGCCGTGTTGCCCGGCAGCGGCGGTGGGCGATCGCATGAAATGGTACGGCATGGGTGGTGTCGTCGCGCTGCTCATCGTGCTCGGTGGCGCTGCGTGCTCGGCGGATGAGCCACCGCGTGACGCGAGCGCGATATCCGACAGGAGGGGTGAATCGATGCTCAGTGCGGGATTGGAGGAGCTTGCGGATGACAGGACCAAAAACTCAGCGCCGGTGATTGTTTTTTACGTGGCCAATGACAGTGATTCACCGATGCAGATGCTGATCTGGAATACGCCATTCGAGAAGATCCTGTCAGCCGAGATTTTCTCGGTGATTCTCGATGGCACTCCCCTTATCTATCAGGGCAGGGTGCTCAAGCGATCCTCGCCGCAACCGGAAGATTACCTGACTGTTCCGGCAGGTGAGCGACTGAGCGCGACAGTGGACCTGTCCATGTACTACGACATGAGAAAACCCGGCATCTATACCGTCAGTTTGAAACCGCTGACGTTGAATGGAGTTGAACACCTTAATCAGATGACCCCGGTGTCGCTAGCCAACCGGACGGTGTCTGTGCTGGTCAGCGAGTAGTGACTCGATGAGGCACCAGAAGCTCTAAGCGCCGGTCAACTGCGGCGGATACGGATTCGGTCAAGGTCTGTGGGAAACCCGGTGGCAGCGCATCGAAGACTTCCTGTATGGCAGTGGCGGCGGTACTCCTGATTTCATCGAACACCTGAAGTATCGTCGTTCGAGACAGGCCGGCCAGTATGCCGGAGTCGATGAAGTGCCTGCCGCGAATACGCTCGATGTTGTACTGGTTCGACGTTCCCACACGCATGGCCAGTTTGAAATCCTTGTGAGTCAATTGACGGTTGTCGAACGCTTCCTGCAATGTCAGCACATCGTACAATGGCGTCATCCTGAAGCGTCCCTGCGATGTCAGGGCCAGACTGAAATTCTTTGCATGCCCGTCAGTGGCGCCGATCAGCCAGAACAGAATCTGCGATTTGAAAAAGTCGTGGCGGTCCCGGTTAGGCTCATCGCTGCCGCGCAGCAGATCCATGACCTCGACAATTCCCGGGCCACCTTCGTTCTGGTACTTGAGGGTCGGCGGCACGGACAAGGCCTGACAGCAGTCCTCCTGCGGTAATCGGATCAGCCGGCCATCGGGGGTCCAGTGACGATCGAAGCGTGTAATGACCAGTGCCGTGGTTTCCTCAAATTCCATGATTCGGGCCTCAGCGGTTTTCAGTCCGAATCCTGCCATGAGTTTCAGGCACAGATATTCGTTCTCCACACTGTGGGACAAGTCCATGCCGTTGGCCAGACGTCCGATCTGAGGCTTGATGATATGCGTGGTTGGAGTTGTTCCGCTGGGCTCCAGCCAGTCATTGTCAAGTTGCAGCAGGGCTGTTTTTTCCTGTGCCCCGGCAATGGAGATCCTGAAGTCGACGTCACTGCGTATGCCCAGCGGAGATACGTCCAGGTGTCTGAGCAGGTCTGCAATATCCGCCTCCGACAGAATGCGACCACCAAGCTGATCTGTCGGACTCGGCTCCTGTCCTGCCGGCAGGAACTGCAGTGCACCGATGCAGTCCCGGCCAATCTCTGAAAGCAGGCTGAAGGCATCCGTACCCTGCGCACCGACGCGTTCCGCAACCCGTCTGCGAATGGGTTCGTAGTCCGGCAACAGATTGTCGAATACCGACATCACTTGCGCACCGGTGAAGGTGTCTTCGCGCAGCGGCAGGGAAATGGAAACCGGCAGCGCATGCTCCCAGTCCAGCCACAGCGGATCGTAGCTGAATTTCGTCGCTCCGGATTTGTCGCGTGATAGTACTCCTACCCTTCGTGTGTTCAGAAAGACGTTCAGCGGTGTATGGCTGCGGCGCCTTCCCACTACAAGGTATCCGCCAGGAAGTCGGTCGAACCACGGCTTCGTTCGGATATCACCAGCTCCACTTCCAGGGCTGCGCACAGGTCGAACAAGGTTTCCAGACGGGATCCTGGTGAGCCGTTTTCCAGCTTCGAGATGGTTTCCTGGCGGATGCCACTGGCCGCGGCCAGCGCCTGCTGCGTCAGATTCCGGTGGCGCCGAATCCGGCGCAGTGCGTAGCCGATATCACGAGGTGTTCTGGCCAGATGTTTCATGCTGAGTCTTCTTGATGGTCGTTATGGGCGATATCACATAAATGTAGTTTATTATCTCTGGAGCATAATAACAGATTACGTGCTCTAGCGCATAAATCAATAATATGTTCTATCGATAATAAAGCAAGATTGCTGCCGTATACCCGCGGGACTCTTCGCGACTTCGCCAGTCACCAGGTGCCCGGAGAATGCAACGGTACCCTCTGATACGCCAGCTCTGGCATGCAAGGACTGAGTGCCGTTTGAATTGCTGCACCGATCAGCGGGTGAAAATAGTGACTGTGTTACTTCATCCAGCCAATGAATATCGTGACTGTGTTACTCCATCGGTCCGGACTGGCGTCGCTGCAGATGAACCAGGCACTCCAGGTGAGCGGTCTGCGGGAACA
>JABDKN010000224.1 GCA_013002205.1 Granulosicoccus sp. | reverse complement strand
CAGTCATACTGGCCGCAGGTCTTGATGGAGTAAACAGGAAAATGCCCTCGGGTGATCGGCTGGATATTGATATGTACACCGAAGGGCACACGGTCAAGGATGCAAAGCAATTGCCTCAGAACCTGCTTGATGCGCTGAGAAACTTCGAAGCAGATGCATCGCTACAAAGTGCACTTGGCGACGAATTCAGTGCTGCCTATACGAAACTGCGATATCAGGAGTGGAAAAATTTCACACGCTCACTTTCACAATGGGAACGCGACAACACGCTCGATTGCTGACAAGCAGAAACGACACGGTTTCAGAAGATCGCACAATCCATTGACTGCAGTAATACCTCGAGAACCAGAGTATTACGGTATCTACCACTTACGGAAACAGCTTTTTTGGTTCCCTGATTCAAATCGCCCCGCCCTGAGGGTATGAAATAATCGATAGGAAGCGAGCCGGCAAGGTAATCAACTGCTCGGGGCCGTGAGGTGCATCTGCATGAAAAAACAGTGAATCACCAGGCTCCATGAGAAAAACATTGTCACCGTGACGGTATTCGACAGCGCCTTCGAGCATATACAGAAATTCCAGCCCTTCATGCTGGAAGGTGGGAAACACGTCAGATTTGTCGGTCAGTGTAATTAGATAAGGTTCGACAATAACACCCGATTCGTTTGAGCCAAGATAGCCCAGCAACTGATACTGATGACCCGCTCGAGTTCCTCGCCGCTTCTGCGCAGCGCCCGTTCCAGCCTTGACAAAATTCACCGGTCGTTTTTCTTCAAACCGTCGCATGAGCTGCGACATCTGCACGCCCAGAGAGTGTGCGATGGCCTGAAGCGTGGTGAGTGATGGCGATGTCAGGCCATTCTCGATTTTGGACAACATGCCGAGTGACACACCACTCTTCTCTGCAAGCTCTGCGACAGTGAGCCCCAGATGCTTGCGCAACATGCGCACTTCCAGACCAATGGCCACTTCCAGCCGTTTTTCACCACCGCTGCGCAGTGCATGCGGATCCTGCTGTAGCGGTATTATTCCTGTCAGTGATTCAGCCTCATCGAGGGGTATCACTTGTCTTGTTGCCATAACCTGCCTGCCACTTCCATGGGTCCACGTTAGTTTACTTGAAGCCAGGCATTGTTACCGCAACAGGACAAAAATTGACTGACGTCTTCAGCCAGGCCAGTTCACCCATAGCTGGAATCGCGATTTCGACTTTGCCGGGGTGAAAGATCATACTGAGCCCCATAGGCACTGGCAAAATGAGCGGCGCTGGCAAACCCGGTTGCACGTGCCACTTCGCCCACGCACAAATCCGTCTGACACAGGAGTCGATGGCCTTGCTCGAGTCGCAGTTTGCGGTACAGGGCCATGGGCGATGTACCCAGCTTATCCTTGAAAAGTCGTGTCAGATGACGTGCACCCACATTGGCAATCTGCGCAAGATCATCAAGGCTCAATGGATCTGTAACATGGGTCTCCATGGCACCAAGTGCCTCGATCAGTGGGGACAGGTGAACGCCATAACGCTCCACGACACCCGCTCGTTGGGCACCTCCCGGCGGACGAATTTCAGTGTGCTGCAACCAGTCACTGACCTCTCTTGCCAGTGTCACGCCCCGGTCGCGCAGCAACAAGGCATGCATGAGATCCAGCGGTGCCGTCCCGCCCGCACAGCTGAGTCGCTCCCTGTCAACGACATACAGAGACCGATCGATAACCAGTTCCGGGTGGCGCTCACGCAATGCCGGCGCATGTTCCCAATGAAGCGTCATTCTGTAGCCCTTCATCAGACCCGCCTCGGCGAGCACAACAGGACCACCGGACACCCCTGCCAAAGCCACATCGCGCCGCGCGAGCTGGCGAAGCCATGACATCACACGCTCATCCTTGAAAGTAAAGGGGTTCCCTGCAGCGACAACGATAACCAGGTCCAGATCGATCGGATGTCCAATATTTGCAGTGGCCGGCACCAGTACTCCACCCGAGCTGGTCGCCATCGCGCCGGACGTCGGCAACACGCTGACGTGATACAGCTCCCGGCCCGACAGGAGATTGGCGACACGCAACGGCTCCGCCACCGATGCGTAGGACAACAACGCAAAATCATCAATCAGCACCAGTCCGACACGATAAGGCGCACCGATACTGGCGCTCACGATTGTTGCCCCATGTAGATCGTCACCACCCCGGCCTCAAGAGACATGGCGCTGCACGATAATCTGGCTGAGATGGTTTCTGGGCATCGTGAATTGATTGTCCACTTTTTGAAAGTATACAGCCATTTTACGATATAAATGAATCCCCCGAATCTGTCACCATCAACCAACTTCTATCCGGTTTGTCGTTATGCGCTATAACGTGTGGCAAGTTCTGAAGCAGGGTTTGACGGGGCATAAAGGCTGGCAGCCTGCCTTCCGAAATCCTGAGCCCAAACCCGCCTACGACATCGTGATCGTCGGTGGTGGCGGTCATGGCCTGGCAACCGCCTGGTACCTGGCAAGCGTACACGGCATCACGAATGTCGCCGTGCTCGAAAAAGGCTGGCTGGGCTCGGGCAACATCGGTCGTAACACCACCATCATCCGTTCCAACTATCTGCTGCCGGACAATGAGCCATTCTATGAATTGTCCTTGAAGCTGTGGGAAGGCCTGGAGCAGGATATCAACTACAACGCCATGGTCAGCCAGCGTGGCATCCTCAATCTTGCACACTCCGATGCCCAGGTGGATGCCTTCGCACGTCGTGGAAACGCGATGCACCTGGCCGGGGCCGGAGGCACCCTGCTCGACACCGCTGGTGTGCGCAAACTGTGTCCATTTGTGAATGTCGACTCTGCGCGATTTCCGATCAAGGGCGGACTCTGGCAGGCACGTGCAGGTACCGTGAGACACGATGCAGTCGCCTGGGGTTTCGCCAGGGCTGCCGATACCCGCGGAATCGACGTCATCCAGAACTGCGAGGTCACCGGTATCCGACGACATCCAAATGTGTCGGGCAGTCCGGTAACGGGTGTCGACACATCACGTGGCTTCATTGCAGCGGCGAAGGTGGCAGTCTGCGTTGCCGGCAATTCAGGTCGCGTCATGGCCATGGCAGGCAGGCGGCTTCCGATCGAAAGCCATGTGTTGCAGGCCTTTGTCAGCGAAGGGCTCAAGCCAACGATTCCCGGCGTCGTAACCTACGGCGCTGGACATTTTTATATCTCGCAGTCGGACAAGGGAGGACTCGTTTACGGTGGAGACATCGATGGGTACAACTCCTACGCACAACGTGGCAACCTGCCTTTAGTCGAAGACGTGGCAGAAGGTGGTATGTCGCTCATGCCTATGATTGGTCGGGCGAAGCTGCTGCGTTCCTGGGGCGGACTCATGGACATGTCCATGGATGGTTCACCCTTCATAGACAAAACCGATATACCAGGATTGTATTTCAACGGCGGCTGGTGCTATGGCGGATTCAAGGCAACACCGGGTTCCGGCTTCTGTTACGCACACCTGCTGGCCACTGATACGCCACACGAATTCGCTACAGGTTATCGCCTGGACCGGTTCCGCAGTGGGCATCCAATTGACGAGCGTGGCGCAGGCGCCCAGCCCAACTTGCATTGAAGGACATCATATGAAACTTCCGCACCCCCTGCTCGGGTTACGCCCCGTCAGTGAATTCATCTACCTGGGTGACGCCTCGCTCATCCAGCGACCTGCGGGCCAGGATCCGTCTCAACTCGGCGATGACGCAACGATCGATGCTTTCCACGATTATGTTTATTTGCGCGATAACCCGGCCGGTGTCCACCGCGAACTCTGGTTTCATGAACAGGGAGACCGGAGCTGGCTCGTCGTAACACGCAACACGGTAACGCACGAGATCACCGGCTGCGAACTGGCACGAGACGTAGCCACCGCGCATCATCACGCGAGGGAGCGGCAATGAATCAACGCATGCTGATCTGTGCCCCCGGTTTCGCCGGAACACGACCATGAGTACTTCGTTTGAAACCAGTGACAGTTCGCTTGAAACCGCCGCAGCAAACTCAGCAAGCACCTCATCTCAACGTGCACCGGTCAAACTCAGACAGGTAAACCGAATCGGGGATGGCCTGGTGGATCGTTCACGGTCACTGGTGTTCGCATTCGATGGGAAGCGCTTTACCGGGCATCCCGGGGATACGCTCGCCTCGGCATTACTGGCCAACGGTCAGGCCCTGGTCGGCAGGTCATTCAAATACCATCGCCCGCGCGGCATCATGTCCGCAGGCGTTGAGGAGGCAAACGCCCTGGTCGAAGTCGGCACCGACGCGATGCGGGAACCCAACGTGCGGGCGACAGTGCAGGAACTCTACGATGGACTGATAGCTGCGAGCCAGAATCGGCGAGGATCCCTGCACCACGATCTGATGGCCATCAACGATATGGCTGCACCGATACTGGCAGCAGGTTTCTACTACAAGACTTTCATGTGGCCCAAGGCCTTCTGGGAAAAAGTGTACGAACCGGCCATACGGCACTCGGCAGGCCTGGGCACACTGTCGATGCAGCCTGATCCGGATGAGTATGACAAAGGCACGCTGTTTGCCGACCTGCTGGTGATAGGCGCAGGTCCTGCTGGACTTGCCGCCGCACTGGCAGCCGGTCGCTGCGGTTCCCGTGTGATCCTGTGTGAAGAGGATTTTCTGTTCGGTGGTCGCCTCAACGCGGAGCGGCAGGCGGTGGATGGCGTCAGCGCGCGGGTGTGGGTAGAACAGGCGGCCGCGAGCCTTGCGGCCATGGACAATGTTCGCATGTTGCGGCGAACCAGCGTATTTGGTGCCTATGATCACGGAGTCTACGGCGCTCTGCAGCACCTGACCGATCACCTCAATCCGGCAGCACCGGATAGAGGACGCTGTGCACGCCAGGTGCTGTGGCGAATCAATGCCTCACGTACGGTGCTGGCTGCCGGTGCCACCGAGCGTCATATCGCCTTTCCCAACAATGATCGACCGGGCGTCATGCTCGCCGGGGCAGTACGCACCTATGTGAATCGCTTCGGTGTCGCACCGGGTCGAAAGGTGGCTGTATTTACCAACAACGACGACGGCTGGCGAACGGCGATCGATCTGGCTGCTGCCGACATCGAGGTGACGGCAGTCATAGACACACGTGATGTGCCGCCCCCGGTTGACACTGGCATCCTGCAAGGCGCCAGACTGGTGCGCGGTGGCGCGATAGTCGACACACAGGGCCGACACCGATTGCGCGCCCTACGCCTGCGCGGTGGTCAACCTATACCGACCGACTGCCTGGCTGTGTCCGGCGGCTGGAATCCTAATGTGCATCTGTCCTGTCACCTGCGCGGCCGGCCGGAATACCGTGACGAGATCGCAGGCTTCGTGCCGGGTGGCACCCTGCCTGCTGGCATGCAGGTTGCCGGTGCCGCGTGTGGTGACCTGTCGCTCGGATCGGCTTTACGCTCCGGCCATCGCACAGCCCTCGATGCACTGGCTGAACTGGGCAAAGTCGATGCCGGTGAAGCCGGTGAAGTTCCCGGTGCCGATGATGAATCCACTGCGGTCAGTGCTTACTGGCAAGTACCGGTCAAACCCGCAGGTGCACTGAAAGCCTGGTCGCGCGCCTGGGTCGACTTCCAGAATGACGTCACTACCAAGGATGTCACCCTGGCAGTCCAGGAGGGCTTCGAGGAGGTTGAGCACGTCAAGCGCTACACCACCC